>JAJZMZ010000008.1 GCA_021848095.1 Microcaldota archaeon
ATAATGTATGCTATTGCAAAATGACCGATGAACATAGTAAGTAATTCATTTTAAAATTTAAATACCTTACTTAAAATACGTATTTTAAAAAAATAGAATTTTTAAATAATGAATAAATACTATAAAAAATTATAAAAAAATTAAAAGATTCTTTGAAAAGAGATATAAGATAATATAAGTATTGTTTAAATTGCTTTCAATGTTATGATAATTGATTATATGCGCTTAACAGCTAAGGCTTTAGTTTATTTTATTGTAATAATTGCAGTGTTTGCTTTCGGAACTATTGGAACATATATTTTAGGACATTACGGAAATAACTTTAGTGAAAAAATAAATAATTTATTTGACGCTGCATACTTTACATTAATAACAGTTTCAACCGTAGGTTATGGAGACATAGTTCCAGTTACAGAAATTGCGAAGCTTTTTGTTATGGTACTTATTGTTACAGGATTAGGTGTATTTTTAAGTGCGGTTACAGTTTTATCAAGTGATTTAATGGGAGATAGAGTTGAAAAGTTATCAGGTAGAATAACAAATTTTGAAAGAAGATTTTTAAAAGAACACATTTTGCTCATAGGTACAGATACGGTCAATATGCAGATAGCTAAAAAATTAAAGTCAGAAGGTAAAAGATTCATAATGATAACCTCAGACAAAACAATTGCAGATAGATTAAGAGATTTAGGATACAGAGCATATGTTGCTGACGAAACAAGTGAAACAGATATGTCCAAGTTCGAGATAGGCAATGCTAGAGACATAATTGTAGATATGCGTGAAAAATCAAAGATGATTTACTTATTATTAATAGTGAGAAATCTTGCAAAGAACGCAAGGGTAACGACAGTAGTTCACAGTGAAGAAGAAGAAAAGAATGTAATGAGCCTTAACTCAAAAATAAATGTAATGAACCCAGCTGAGATTGCCTCTCAAATAGTAACTAAAAAAATCAAAGAAGGAAAGAATTAAAACTCTGAGAACGAGTTAAAATAAAAAATTTTGAAGTTCTTTGAGGTTTTATATTTATTTAACGATTTTTTAAATCGATCAATACAATAATCCTTATTTGTGCCTCTTTCTTTAGCGTATTTTTCTAAGATCTTTGAGTTATACAAAAATGAATCAGATGAACAGGATAATTTGTTAATATCAAACATATCTAAATCATTTATAGATTCTCCAGAAATTATCTCTGCTTTACTTAGCCAGGAAAATTCATATATATAAAAGTTTTCGCCACTTATGTAAATTAACGAGCTTACTTTGTTTATTGAGTTTAACACAGAAGATTTGTTAAGTGTGTTTTTTATGAAAATCTCTGGATCAATTATTAAGTTCATAAATGAGTATGAAGAGGTGCTTGAGTATAAAATACTCTCTGAATTTTTATAATCAATTATTGAGTTAAACTTTGAAATAAAAACTCTGTTTTTTTCATTTGTTAAGTGAATTTTACTTAAATTTTTTGTTTCAACTCCAAAAACTTTATTTGGAAAGTTTAAGAATTGAATAGTATTTACAGCAAACAAATTTGAATGTAAAGGAAACATCATTGATAAATAATAACAAAGTGTATTTAGTATATCATCATTTTCTGATAAAAATATAACAGAGGAATCTAATGATATACACATATGTAAGTAACAAAAAAGCAATAAGTTATTCTTCAATGTTAACTCATTGAATGATATTTTTGTTTGTAGATAATTTTCTTGCTTATTTTTTTGTATAAATTTTGAAAAAAACCAATTCATTTTTAACCACATAGATATTTACTTAAGTATAATATCGTATATTATAATACAACAAATTGTATTTTATACCTTTTGAATGTATGGTAATATAATAAATATAATTAAAGTTAACAAAACAGAAACGCGTATAGTGAGGTTTATAAGGTTTTGTTTGCAATAATAGGTATGATTAAATGGTAAGAAAGGAAAAAGATGACGATGAAATATGGCTTATGAGAAAAATACTTAGCAAACCTAATTATGCAGTTCTCAAATTACTTATGGTTAAATCACCTAGAACCACAAGGGAACTTTATAACATGTTAGGTAAAAGTTTTACAAGAAAAACACTTATATTAACATTGAGAAACTTATCAATGTCTCTTAATGTATTGCAACCTACACACATCAGAACAGAAAGAGGTTATGATTTAGGATATAATATAAACCCTAAATTAAAGGAAGTAATTAAAAATCTTGAAAAGTTTGAAAAAACTTTAGAGAATATGACAGGAGCAAAAGGTAAGCAGTAAATAACATTTATTTTACTAGATTAGTGGTAATATGATAGTGAGCAAACCGTACATAATAAGCAAAATAAGACAATGTACCCCAACTGTAACATCGTTTACGTTTAAGGCAGAGGATGGAACAAGCATAGACTTCGTTCCAGGAATGTTTGCCATGGTAGAGTATAGAAATGAAAGTACAGGGGAAAAAATTTCAAGAGCGTTTTCTATAGCAAATGCGCCACCGACTAGTACCTTAGAGTTTTTAATATCTTTAATACATGGAAAGTTTACTAGTAAACTAGATACTGCAAAGGTTAATGATAAGTACTACATATCTGCACCTTATGGCCAGTTTAAGTTTGATGTACATAATGAAGGCAAGCTATTATTTCTAGCTGGAGGAACTGGAATAGCTCCTTTTATGTCTATGATTAGACAAATAGAAAGTATCAAAGCAGAAACAGATTGTAAAATACTTTACAGCGTTAAGTTCCCTGATGAAATTATAGAGAAGGATGAGCTAGAAAGATTTAAACAAGATTTAGGAGTAGAAACAATCGTTACAGTTACAAGACCAAAAGAAGGAGATAACTGGACAGGTGAAACTGGACACGCTGATGCTGAAATGATACAGAAACATGTTCCAGACTTCAAAGACAGAGTAAGCTACATATGTGGACCGCCTGCTTTTGTAAAAGCACTTAAAGTTGCTTTAGTAGGATTAGGCGTAGATGAAAAGAAGATAAAAGCAGAGATGTGGGGAGAGTAAAACCTACAACTTACTTAATCATTAAAATTTCATTCTAAACATAGTTTTAATAATTTAACATTACTTTAAGTAGTGATGATTAAATAGGAACAAAAGATCTCTTAGTAAGTTTAAAAGAACATGTTGAAATACTTGATTCAATAAACCCAGTTAATAAAGAAATTGATTCGTTTAATAACAGCGTTAATAAATTATTAAACCAGATTAATGATGCAGAAATAGATTCAGAAAGCTCGTATTTTAACCAGATAAACCTACTTTTTGGAACGATGAATAAAATAGGTATTAAAAAGGCCAAAAAATTTAATTTGATATATAACAACCTGAAAGTGAAGCATGTTAAAAATGGAAAAAAGAAAAAACTACGAGTAGTTACTGCCGAGATTAAGTATAAAACCATAGATGAAGTAGTATCGGAAAATACTCAGAGTTCTAAAACTGTTGATTTTAAAGTACTGAAAAGATCTAGAGATGAAAGAAAAGAACTCCACATACCTATGGTACCTAAAAAGAAATCCGGTGCCATTAAAAAAGTTATTTTTACTGTAGCTTTAAGTACATTGCCGTTACTAGCAGCTAGAGTAGCAATACCCGTTTATTACAATCAGCCTTTGATACCAACTTACACCCAAATCGGTGAAATATTCCACAATGAAACAAACTCATTAGAGTACGAAGTTCTTGCTAAAAAACAAAAAGATGTAACATGGGTCGGATATGAATTAAATGGACTAACAAATAAAGAGTGGTGGTATCAAGAATCATTAAACAACTATGATAACAATAAATTCAACTTAGTGTATAATGTATATAATCAAAATAAAAAGTTAATTAAAGCAGGTTTTATAGAGTTTTCTAAAAAAGTAAATGAAAATGATAAAATTAAAATGCATTTAAGTATCTCTAAAGGAAGGGTAAGTATGTTTGCTGAAGATGTTAATAATGGCGGAACCGCAGAAATTTCATTTAATGCAGTAGGAGATATTTTTCGTGGAGGTCAAAACAGAGGACAGTTTACAGGTCTTATGACTGAAACTTACTCAGAACCTAACTTTAAACCTGATCAATTAAATTATCAATCTTATATGAATATGTCCAAAAAACAAGTAAATGGTTTAGTTTTTGAAGACAGATTTATGTATATACCTACAATTAGAAATGACGTGTGGATATTATCTTATACAGGTTTACCTAAATCTGAGTTTCGAAATTTTACAGTTTCAGTTTCTACATCGGAGCAAATGATTCATTTAAATAAAACATATGTTAGCACTAGTTCAGACTTTTTTGTTACCGCAGGACAAAATATTTATCAAGATAATTAACTGTAAATTTCTAATCAGTTATTTTAAAAATAAAATTAATTACTTTTACTTTATTAAAGTTGCTTTTTATCAATATTTAAATAGTTTTTTAGTTTAGAGTGTATTGTGTTTATATGAAACATGAAGAATTTATTGAGAGAAAAATTAAACATCATACAAAAATGATAGAGGCACTTAAAGCACATAAAACAAAAGTTTCTGGGAAAGCTCCAAACAAACATATTGAAAATGCTTATAAAAATTTAGATAATTACGAATTAGTCCTTAGAAAAAAGAGGACTAAAAAGTAAAGGTGTAATTTATGCAAGTATATGTAGAAAAACAAAAATGTACAGGTTGCTCACACTGTCACGACGTTTGTCCAGTGGGAGTTTTCGAGATGAAAAATAGAGATGGAAATGATGTTAATACAGACTCAGCTCCGGCCGATGTACAATGGAATGGAACAACTGATCAAGCAGTAAAGGACAAATGGTCTACAAAAGAGGATGGACATAACCACTTTGCAAATGCAAACGATGGAAAATCAGGTGGAATCTCAGTAGCTGTAAATGGACCTTCGTGTATAATGTGTCAAGCTTGTTTAGTGCAATGTGAAGGAGAATGTATTGTAATAAATGACGAAGCAGGAAGCACATACCACTCAGTTTACGAGTAAAATTTCAAACGTTTCTTTTTTTTATTTTTTAACTTTTTTTTAAAAATTCACTACTTTTATATATTTTAACATATAAAAACAATTATGGACGATAAATACATAACTAAAGAAGTAGAGCAAAAAATACGCGAGTACTGGAAGGTTAATGAGATAAATAAATTTAAAAAAGATGGAAAACCCATATTTGCAATAGATACGCCACCACCAACAGTTTCTGGATTTTTACATGTAGGACATGTGTTTTCATACTCACAAGCTGATTTTGTTGCTAGATACAAAAGAATGAAAGGTTATGATGTATTTTATCCGTTTGGTTTAGATAATAATGGTTTGCCTACTGAAATTTTAGTTGAAAAAAAGAATAATGTATTATCAGAAAAAGTAGGAAGAGAAAAGTTCATTGAACTCGTTGAAAACAGTATAAAGGAGTATGAAGAACTTTACATAAATATATGGAAAACTATTGGAATATCTGTTGACTGGTCACATTTGTATACAACAATAAGCAAGGATGTGCAACACATTTCACAGTACTCATTTATTGAACTTTACAAAATGAATAGAGCTTATAGAAAAGAAACTCCAACCATATGGTGTACTAAATGTAAGACTGCACTTTCGCAAATGGAGTTAAAAGATAAAACCCTTAAATCAAAGTTTGTTAAGGTAAAGTTTGCAGATGATGTAATAATTGCGACCACTAGGCCAGAACTTCTTCCGGCTTGTGTAATTATATTTGTTAATCCAGATGATGAAAAGAATGCTAAGCTTGTAGGAAGAAAGGTTAAGGTACCGATATTTGGACAAGAAGTAGAGATTAAAACAGACAAAAGAGTAAATCCTGAAAAAGGTACGGGTATTGTAATGTCATGTACTTTTGGTGATCTTACAGACATTGAGTGGTACAAAGCGTATAACTTACCATTAAGAGTAATAATAGATGAAAAAGCCAACATGACGCACCCTCATTTTAAAGACATGAAGGTACGTGATGCTAGAAAGGCAATAATTGAGGAGTTAAAAGAAAAGAATCTTTTGCTAGAAGAAAAAGATATTGAGCATACAGTAAATGTACACGAAAGATGTGATACAGAAATAGAGTTTCTCGTTAAGAAACAATGGTATATAAAATATTTAGACTTAAAGGAAAAATTAATCGAGCTAGGAAATCAGTTAAACTGGAAACCAGAGTACATGAAAGTAAGGTATGAAAACTGGGTAAATGGATTACAATGGGACTGGTCAATATCTAGACAAAGATATTATGGGATACCTTTTCCAGTTTGGTACTGTAAAAAATGTAATGAACCAGTTCTTGCAGAAAAGGAAGATCTTCCGGTGAATCCACTAAATGATAAACCAAAAAAACCTTGTAAAAATTGTGGTTCTACAGAGATAATACCAGAAGAAGATGTATTAGACACATGGGCAACATCATCGTTAACCCCATTAATAAATAAAAAATGGAGTTTAGATACAGAAATAAAATACGATATTTATCCTATGTCATTAAGACCTCAAGCTCACGACATAATATCTTTTTGGTTGTTTACAACTATTGTAAAGTGTTATTTACATACAGGAAAACTTCCATGGAAGGATGTGATGATATCAGGACACGGATTAGATGCAACGGGAAAACCAATGCACAAATCAGTTGGAAATATAGTAGAACCGATGCCAATAATAGAAAAGTATGGTGCAGATGCACTTAGATACTGGGCAAGTTCTTCTAAATTAGGAGATGAGGCATTATTTCAAGAAAAAGATTTAGTCACTGGTTCAAGAATAGTGAATAAATTATGGAATGTTGCAAAGTTTACCTCTAAAATAAACAGTGACACTAAAGAAGTAAGTAACTTATTAGATAAATGGATTTTATCAAAGTTAAATGATACAGTTAAAAAAGCAACAGAGATGTTTGAACAGTATAATTATGCAGGAGCAAAAAGAGAGATAGAAGCATTTTTCTGGGACGTTACTGATAATTATATGGAGTACATAAAACACAGAGTTTATAACAACATCGAAAGTCCGGGATATGTATTAAACAAGGTATTCTTATCGATAATCAAGTTATTTGCACCATATATGCCTTATGTAACTGAAGAAATTTATCAAAATTTATACAAAACACAAGAAAACAAAAACTCAATACACTTAAGCGATTGGCCAGTTTTTGAAGAAAAAACATTTGATAAAAAGGCATTTGAGGATGGAGAAAATATCTCAAGATTAATAAAGTACATAAGAGCTTGGAAGCACGATAATAAACTCGCACTTAACGCCGAGGTAAAAGAAGTAATAATAGAGGGAGAAATAAATAAAGAGTATTTAAATGATATAAAAGGAGTAATGAAAATAAATGAAATTACTTTAGGAAAAGCTACATTAGAAGTAGCAGAAACTCCGTTTAAAGTTACAATAAACGTATAAGAGCAAATATTTTTTATTTTACTGGTTTTATAACTATTAATAATAGATATTTTGCATTATATAATAGGTATTTGGTAATAACAATACCCTTATAAATATTACTGACAAATATATACTTTAATATAAACAAGCTAAGCATGTTTTTCTTTTAGCTTTGTATTATAAAATGATACATTAATTTATTGTGATTTAATGGCAAGGATGCATACTAAAAAAAGAGGAAAATCAAAATCAAGAAAACCAGTAGTAGATATGGGATTACGCCCAGAAGGAGTTATGCCAAACGAAGAGATAGAAGAAAAAATATCAGGATATATTAAAAAAGGAATAGAGCCTAGATTAATAGGTCAATATTTAAAAGACGAATATAAAGTACCATATATAAAACAAGTTTTAGGAAAAAGATTAACAGCAGTAATGAATGAAAAAGGTTATGAGCCAGAGTTTCCTCAAGATTTGATGGATTTAATGAAAAGAGCAGTAAATGTAAGAATACATTTATCAAACAATAAACAAGACGTTCACAACAAACTTAGATTAAATAGAATAGAATCTAAGATTTGGAGATTAACTAAATATTATAAAAAAGAGGGCAGGCTTGATAAGGATTGGAAGTATGATCCAGAGAAGGCAGCACTTATTGTAAAGAGATGAATTGATGGCAGCAGGAAAAGGATTAGAAAACTGGAAAGCAAAAAAATGGTTAAATATATACACTCCAGAGATATTTGGAAAGAATACAATAGGAGAGATGCCAATTAATGATGAAAAGAATGCTCCAGGAAGAATGATTAAGGTAAGTATGTCTTGGATAACAAATAATCCTATGCACTCATTTATGGTTGTTGGATTAAAGATAAACAGCGTAAATGGAAATGCTGCACACACTCAATTAAAGTACTTAGAACAAACATTCAGCTACTTACACTCATTAGTAAAAAGACACGGAAGTGCAATCTATACAATAGATAAATTAGCAGATAAAAATAACTCAAACATAATAATAAAACTTATTGCGACAACAAATACAAGATTAACAACAAAGAAAAGAATGGCAATAAGAAAGGAGTTATCTAACTTTTTGAAGGAACACGTACAAGCTACTGACAAAGAAACAGTAATAAAAGAGATAGTAGACGGCAGTGTTCAGAAAGAAGCAATTAAAAGAGTAAGTAATATAGTAGCACTTACAAGATTAGAGATAAAAAGAGTAGAACTGTAATTATTTTTCTTAAATAATTAATCTTTTACTTAATCGTTAATTAATCTAATTTATTTTTAATTAAAAACTACCTTAAAGTAAAGTTCTTAACATAAGCAGTACAAAAAGGGCAGATAATTTAATAACTTAAGAATAAGTAAGATTCAACTTTATGTTCTTTTGTTTTTGACGTTGAAGTTTAAGCCTTTGTTTTTCTTTTAATAACTTTAACTCTTGTTTATGATCCTCTCTCAATTTTTCTCTTAAAAATTTTAGCAATACAACGGCATTATTGTGTCGTTTATCATTTGAAGAATAAACTAATGTAACATCATCTCTTTTTGATTTATTCATAAGAACACGGACATACTCATTAGCTTCTAACTCTTTTCTGTATTTTTTTTCGAACTGAACCCACTTTGTAGTATCATGAAGAAACCAACTTCGTAGCTCTTTGCTTGGCGCAACATCACGTATCCATGAATCTATATTAGCAGTACTTCTTCTAACTCCTCGAGGCCATAACCGATCAACGAGAATTCTTCTCCCATCAGTAATGCTTGCTTTTTCATAAATTCTTTTTATGCCAAGCAACACAAAATCACATATAAGAATAGAAGCACATATTTAAATAAATTTCCTACATTAGATTATATGGTGCGTACAGTGTTTATAGACGAAATAGCCTATGTATTATTTGCAATAGGTTTTGTAGGAGTTCTTACGTTGTATATGACAGTAAGTGTTTACTACAATTACAGAAAAAACATGAAGAAAAAGGACAATATAGATATTTATGAAATAATAAGCGGTGGTCTTTTACCGATAGGAGCAGTAGGAATTTATCTTTTTATTATATCACTATGGGGTCAGTTAACATGGCCACTCCCAGGTAGTTATAACATTTTATTCTTTGATCCTTTAATGTCGCTATCTATTGTTTTGATAGGCTTTGCTTGGTCAGTAAGAACTAGACATAAAATGCATTATGTAGGTTTATTTTCATTGCTAGTAGGTTTAATGACAATAGATTATGGTATTACTGGATACTTAATAGGATTAACTCAAAGTCCACTAGGTTTTATGGGATTATTTGTAGCTTTCGGATTAGTAGGGGTCTTCGCTTTCCCAGTATCGCTAGTGCTAGACAACCAACCAGGAAAAACATCTTCACATCCTAGAATGTGGTTCTTCTTTGTTGTTATGTTTTGGATATTTTTAATAATAGCATCAGTACTAGCATTTACAATAGCAGGATTAGCTTTGTATCCGCACTTGAGTACTCCCCCTTGAGTTTTAGTTATTTATTTTATTTTTTAATTATTTTATTTATTTTTAATTTATGTACTCTTCTACAACGACGCTAAAGCCCTTTATAAGCGAAAGGAATGCCTTGTTGTTTAGTACTCTATTTCCTTTTAAGTGTATCTTTAATGTTTCTAGCATTACTTGATCGCCTTTTGAAAGTCTATTTATAAAAAATGAGCCCTCTCTGAAATGTCCAGAAGCGTCAAATATACCAGCAATAAAACTTCTAGCTTCAGGAGTAGGTAACTTAAAAATAGTAGTTTGTGATTTTATTACTTGCTTAATCTCTTTATTTAACTTAGAGTGATAAAAAAATATGTGTCTTGAGCCATTTTCATTTTCTTCAATGAGTATTTTATTTGAAGGTATCTTAAAATCATTTAATGACATGCTAACGAAATGCTCCTCTAACGATTGCTTATTTGTTTTTATGCCAACTTCGCCATTTTCGGTTTTAAATCTGCTTTGTAAACCGGCAAAGTAACATAATTGTCTTGAGAGTTTTACTTTCATCAGAAACACATTATTATATAAAAATACAGATATTTAGATGAATGTGTTACTTTTCTTTTGTAAATAATTTATTTTTTAATTAAAATAAATAGATAAAAATAGAATGGATTGTAGTCTTGAGAAATAGTGCGAGGCCGCAACTAGTTTTAAATGCACACTTAATAAGTTTAGGGAAACAATTTTTTAAAAAAATGTTTCGAGGTGATCTATCCGCAGGTTCCCCTACGGATACCTTGTTATACCTTAGCCCCCCTCACGGAACCTTAGTTCGACAGTGTCTATTAGGATACTGCCTCACTATGGCCCCACTTGGATGACTTGGTAGGCGGTGTGTGCAAGGAGCGGGGACATATTCACCGCTCGATAGTGACAAGCGATTACTAGGGATTCCAACTTCATGAGGGTGAGTTTCAACCCTCAATCCGAACTTAGATTGGTTTTTGGGATTGGCTCCTCATTTCTGAGTGGCAGCCCATTGTGCCAACCTTTGTATGCCGCGTGTAGCCCTGGAGGTTCGGGCTATACTGACGTACCGTGGCCCTCTCCTTCCTCCTGCTTAAACGCAGGCGGTCCCGACAGAGTGCCCAATACATCGCTGTATTGGTAGCAACTGTAAGTGAGGATCTCGTTCGTTACCGGACTTAACCGGATAGTTCACACCACGAACTGACGATCGCCATGCAACACCTCTCGGCTTGTTAGGCAAGATCTTTAGTCTGACCTTCATCCTGCCGTCGCTCCAGGTGATATTTCCGACGTTGAATTCAATTAAACCGTAGCATCCACCCCTTGTGTGCTCCCCCGCCAATTGCTTTAAGTTTCAACCTTGCGGCCGTACTCCCCAGGCGGCAGACTTAACAGTTTTCCTACGGTACTGCA
>JAJZMZ010000013.1 GCA_021848095.1 Microcaldota archaeon
GTCTGTAGAAAACGCAACATATGGAAGACAAATAAATGAAAATGATACATTGTATGTATTCCTTAACGATGATGAAGTAAGAAATCTCAAGTACAAATTCTCAGAGTTATTAACAGATGATGAAAAAGACCTTCTTGACGAGTTAATGCAGATAAAAATGCAGAATAGAAAGAAGGAGTAATTTTAATTTAGGTATAAACACCATGTCTATGTCCAACTCTAATTACAAATATAACCATTTGTTTGTTTTTTATATCGAGAATTACTCTATAATTTCCAACTCTTAAACTATAAAGAGGTACACCGGTTAATCTTTTAACATAATTAAAAGGATTTTCTTTAATATTGTCTAATTTCATAATTATTCTTTTTTTAGTTGTAATATCTAAAGATGCTAGCTCTTTTTCGGCATTTTGAGACAAAATGACACGATAATTCATTTAATCCCATTCTTCTTTTTAACTTGTTCTAATGTGTATACTCTTCCAGCTTTAATATCTGTCAAACTTTTTTCTATGCTTTTTATATCGTCTTTAGAAAGTGGCTCATTATCAATTTGACTATTTGCAAGCCTTTCGATAAGTTGATCCATAGTTTCATTAGGATACGCTTTAAGCTTATCTAACTTCTTCTTCAACTCTTTCTTTATTTGAATAGTTGTAGTTTCCATAAATATTATATAGTATTATAGATATATATAGTCTTCTATAATAATTTATATTAGTGTTTACAAAAACTTTATTCTAAATGTATATCTTTATTTAACAGATAGAAATACAAAAAAAGAAAAACTGATATTTACCTAAAAATCTTTTTTAAGTTATTTTTAAACGTACTGATTGTTTTAAATATTTAATCAAATTATGTTAAATGTGAAAACATGCTTAAAAAATATGGTTTGGAGAAAGTAGCTAAGATACTCATTATAATAGGAGTATTACTAGTTCTTTCATCTTGGATTTTAGGAGCTTACTACTCAGGTATTACAAATAGAGGATTAATAATATTCATAATACCGATAATCTTCACATGTGTTCTTGCCGTATTACTTTTAATGATCAAGTATAGGTATACATTATTTGAAAAATATCCATACCTTATGAGTTTGCCTTCATTATTTTATCGTATAGAAGATAAAAAGAATACAGATAACAAAAGTGTCGCTTTTAGTATGATATTTACAGTACATTCATTAATAATTGCATTTTTGGGATTGTTGAGTATGGTTTTAACAATAAGCATAGGATCAAGCATTAAAGGTCATGAAACATCACCATTTCTATATTTATATTTAATTGTAATAGCAGTTTTAGTTATCTCTGTTTTATTACAATATCGCAGAATTTATAAAAAATTTAAGATTAAAAGATAGGTACTAATTATTTTATTTTTTAATAAAAAGCAATGGAGGTACAGAGAATTGAACTCTGGCTTGCAGAATGTCAATCTGCCGTCCTACCACTAGACGATACCTCCACTATAAAGTTACCTTATAACCGTCCTTTCCTATTACAGTATTTGCGAATACTGCCTTTGCTTCTTTTATTAATTCGTAATCATCTTTATATCTTGCGCTAAAATGCACCAATATGAGCTGTTTTACATTTGCTTTTTTTGCAATTGTTGCAGCTTCTGAAACAGTAGAATGCTTTCTTGATTTTGCTAACTCCGAATACCTTGAGGTATAAGACGATTCATGTATAAGTATATTTGCGCTCTTAGAATTTTTAAGCGTTTCTGCGCAAGGCCTTGTATCTGAAGAATATACTACTTTTCTTCCGGGTTTTTTAAATGATACAGTTTTAAGAAGTATTTTTTTGTTATTTATTATTATGTGGTTTTTTAACTCGAGATGTTTGAACATCTCACCTTTTATTCCTAATTTTTTGCACTTTTTCATATCAAACTTTAATTTATCTTTTTCCTTGAATACAAAACCATAGGTTGGAACTGTATGATTTAATTTGAATGAAGATATTTCGTAATCTTTTCCTTTAAACATAGTTCCTTTTTTTATTGGAAGTATTTTTATTGGATAATTAATCATTGCTTTGTCAAATTTTATAAGAGAGGTTATTGCCTTTTCATAACCTTTTGGTATGAAGATTTTGAGCTCTTCTGTTCTATTATTGAGCGCAAGAGTTCTTACAAGTCCGGCAATGCCTATTACGTGATCCCCATGAATATGACTAAGAAATATTGCACGTATTTTGTGAGGGGATAAACCAAACTTTAAAAGTTGCATTTGAGTACCTTCACCACAATCAAATAAGAATGAGTCTCCTTCATAAGATAAGTAAACTGATGGCAAAGCTCTGGCTTTTGTAGGTGCAGAACCTGCTGTTCCTAAAAGAGTTAACTCGAACATTTATTCATCTATTTCAATTGTAAAGGTTTTATTTTTTAAATCTAACTTTGTAATTTTTATTTCAGGGAACTTCCTTTTAAACTCTTCTATCTCAACTCTTTTATTTTCTTTTAAGAAGATTATTGCTTGGTTTACTTGATACATTTTTTCCATTAAAATTTTGCCTATTTCTGAGTATTTCTTTGAGTCTTCAAGTAGTGAAACAGATAGATGTTCCTGTTTTGAGATGTTTATTTTTATCTCGTTTATTTTTTGTTGTTTTGAGTCATCTTTTATGTAAGATCTCTCTGAAAAATAAATAAAATCTAATGCCTCGCTTATACTTTCAAACTCTTTCTTTTCTAAATCATTATATTTTAATATTTCACATAAAGAGTAGTTTGTTATCTTTTCATTTTCTAGATAAACAAGGGGTTTCTCATTGCTAAGCCTTTCAGAGAATAGTTTTAATTCTTTTACAATTGATTCTTTATCTTTTTCAGATAATGAAGTACTTTTGGGATCTACTTTTGCTCTTTTTAAAATATCTTCAGTATATAGTGGCCCTAAGTTAACTGATTTTGAAAGCACTGAGATTGCTTTTTCGTTATTTTCATTTGATAGTATAGAAGTTCCTGAGGATATAGCTTCTTCCAGTGAAATGGAATCGCCTTTTGGAAGTATATACGGATTATTTGGTCGTATAATTCTATCAGAAAAATCAAGAGATTTGTAACATAGTTCTATGTTATTTGTTTCATTTACAAGAATTATATTTCCTTTCCCTAACATTTCAATTGTTAAAAGATATTTTTCTTTTCCTACACTAAATTGAAGTATTCTATCATGATTTATTTGAGATATTGAATTGACAATTCTATTTTCTAATCGTTTTCTAAGACTCATTACAAAGTTATTTGGTTCATCAGCCGTTTCTGAAAACTTTGTTTCATTTATTGTTTTTAATAACTTTATGTAAAGGTGTATTGTTTTATTTTCCTTGTAAAAAGCTATTCTAAATGAGTCTTGTCCTAAAAAGTATATTTTTTTAATCCTACTTTTAGTTATGAAATCAGAAAGTTCTTTTACTAAAACATTTAGCTCTATTGCTGAAATATCTCGCATGAGTCTCCTTAATTACTTTAATTTCTTAAGTCCTTCTTCTTTTATTATTTTAGAGAAAAACTTAGCTTTTGTTTCTGCATCTTTTGATTTTTCTATAGCAGTACCTATTTGAATTATCTGAGCTCCTGCTTTTATCGATGAACGGATAGTTTGTTCATCTTTTATTCCTCCAGCTATACCATAGGGTACATCTAAAACACTACTTACAGATTTTATTATTTCTAATGGTACAGCAGATTGCCCTTGTGCTTGAGGATTCGAACCGACATCAGTTATGATAATTCTATTCCCTAAGTACTGACCAGCCATTGCTAATGCAGTTGCTATCATTGGTTTTTCTCTAGGAACCATATTTACATCACCTACCCAACCTACAGTTCCGCCAGGTGATACAACAATATATCCAACAGGTAATGGTTCTATATTTAATTTTTTAATTAATGGAGCTGAAAGCATTTGAGCTTGTGTTATCCAATAAGGATTTCTTGCATTTAATAAGGACATAAAGTACAATGCATCTGCATAAGGAGTTATTGTTGCTATATTTCCTGGGAAAAGAACAACAGGCACATCAACAGAGTCTTTTATGTTTTTAGTAACAGTGTCTAATAACTCTCCTTGTGCACCAACGCTGCCCCCAACTAATAATAAATCTGCACCTCCATTTGCTGCGTCTTTTGCATGTTCTACAGCTGCTTTTGGATCTGGATAATCAACAGGATCCACTACCATAAAAAGAAGTGCTCCTTTTTCTTCTAATTTTTCGTTTATATAACGTTCTACTTTACCAATTTTTAATGACATTCAATTACCTTTTGAGGCTTTGTATAAATCTACAAGTTCTTTTGCGCCTGCTTTAATACTAACTTTCGGATAAAATCCTAACTCATTTGATATTTTTTCTATACTTACTAATCTATTACTTGTTATGAATCTTAAATCATCTACAGTTATGTTTGCTTTTTTAGCCATTATTCTTGCTAAAAATTCATTTACTGATTTAATCTTTTCTTTTTTATTTAACAACTCACATGCAAGTTGAAATAGATACTCTTGAGTATATCTCTTCCCATCACTTAAGTTGTATATTTTATTATTTGCTTTTGGAGAATCTCTGACAAGAAGCATTGCACGAGTTACATCAGCTATATTAATTAAAGCTAAAGAGTTCTTTCCATTGCCTATCATGTATGCTTTACCTCTATCTATCATACGGAATATTTTAAAGAATGAGTTTCTGTATTCTTCTCCGTAAATTGCTGACATTCGTAGTATAGTATATGAAATATTTCCTTTAAAAGAAGTTATTTGTCTTTCTGCCATTAATTTACTATGGCCATATACATCACTTGGTTTTGTTTCTGTGTTTTCAGTCAATAAATCTTTTCTTTTTGAACCATAAACGTTAACAGTACTAGCTAATATTAGTTTTTTAACTCCACTTAAATCCGCAGCTTCCAAAAGTATTCTTGTTCCTTCAGTATTTACTCTTAGGATTTCTTTATGACCACCGGTTACTTGACTAACTATTGCTGCGAAGTGATAAACAGTATCTACACCTTTACATGCGTCAATAATTACATTTTGAGAAGTTATATCTCCGACAAATGGAACTGTACCAGAAGGTAACTTATGTACATCTTCTTTACACTTAACAAGAGCACGTACAGTTACTCCATTAGATAACAAAGAGGATATGATATGTCTCCCTAATCTTCCAGCTCCTCCAGTTACTAAAACAGTACCTTTAGATGCAGAAGTTGTTTGGGTTTTTTTCATTATTTTTTCGGTTTGCATTTTTCCACTTTAATTTAATTTTTTTTCTCTGTTAATAAGTTATTTGCTAAGAAACGCATATAACCCTCAGGAACACTGTTCATAGCAAACTCTGCCCAGTCTTTTCCGAATGGAACATTCATTGTTATATTTTTATTTTTCTTTATGTACTTTCTCAATTTCTTATTACTATAACCTAACTTAAACTCTAAAATAATCTTTGATTTATTTTTGTTTTTTGGAGATACCAACTCTTTGATTAGATGTTCAGGTGGAGAAGAGAGAACAAAAGTACCTTTTTTATTGAATGTATCTAAATAAGACTTTGATTTTTTAGTTTTTTTGTCTTTTGTTTTACTTTTTGTTTTACTTTCCTTTGAACTTTTCTTTTTACCCTTAGTTACTTCTTTTTCCTCATATTGATGATGCTCATTGAACATTATTTTAGTAGGTGTGATATTAGAAGAGTCATTTAAAAGAGCTTGTGAGTCTTTTTCTTCTATAGCTACCCCATAACCTTTTGCTCCGTTTAACTCTTGTTTAAATGAAAGTTTTTCTTTAGGTATCTGAAGCCATACAAAAACACCACACTTTCTTCCAGTATTTAATATCTCAGTAAAGTTATTCAGTGTTGTTTCAGTATCTAGTAAAATACCTAATTGTTCAGCTCGTATATGAACACTTGCCTTAAATCCTAAGCGAGATAACCTGCGTATTAACTCTAAATATGTAGATGTTATGTACTTTGCTTTTGCTTTTGTATCTATATTGCCACTTAAGAATGTTACAGAAACCGGTATTCCTTTTTTATTAAGCTCAGCTACCTTTGATATCATAGAGCTCATTGTTGTTCCGGCTATATGTTTTTTTACTAGTCTGTAAAGCATACGTTCGACAAGTGAGTTATCAGCCAATTGACCACAATATTTATTACAACGTAAGGTTTATTAAATTAGATTTAATGGAGTTTTTATCAAAAAGTAAAGGTGCGAACGGCATTATAAAGAAGTTCTATGAAGATTTCGTAGTTAAGGAGATTATTTCAACTGGAAAAACACTTGAAGTTGGAAAGGCATATAAACCAGAAGAACTTGATTTGAAGGAGAATCAAGACTCTAAGTTTACTGTTTTTATACTTGAAAAGAGAAATTGGGACACTATACGTGCTTTATTACAGGTTGCAAAGGCATTTGGAAGAGGAAAGGGAGCTTTTTCATATGCAGGAACAAAGGATAAGTTCTCTGTTTCTACACAATTAGCAAGTATACACAAAGTTGAACCAGAGCGTTTATTGTCTTTAAATTTAAAGGACATAAAGATAAATGGTGCTTGGAGAAGCGATACTGTTGAGTTAGGAAGTAACGTAGGAAATGCATTTTCAGTAAAAATACGGGACACGAATTATGATTTAGCTAATGAAACTGTAAATGAATTAAATGGAAGATTTCCCAATTACTTTGACAAACAGAGATTTGGTTATAGATTAAATAACTTCAAGGTAGGTTTACATATAATTAAAAATGAGTTGGAAGAGGCTGTTTTATCATTTTTAACCGATACTAAAAATGAAAATGATCAAGAATCAATAGAAGCAAGAAAAAGATTAAAAGAAAATCAAGATTATGAAGATGCAAGAAACTACTTCCCTAAGCACTTGAAGTACGAAAAGATGGTTATAGATTACTTAGCAAAGGAAAAAAACTATGCTAACGCATTAAGAAGAGTGCCTAGAGGAATAAGTATAATGTTTATACATTCTGTAGAGTCCGCAATCTTTAATTTTGTTTTAGAAAATTACATTAAAAATGAAGGTATTGATGAGATAAAATTAAAATGTATGAAAAATCAATTTAATTTTCCAGATATTGAAAAGTTAGATGTAAATGGAGTATTTCCTGTTTTGCCTTTAATAGGATATGAAACTAAAAACGAGTATATAGGAGATATTGAAAAACAGGTTTTAGAGTTTCTTGATATTACTAATGAGTCATTTAAGATAAAATCAATGCCAGAGTTGAGTATGAAGGGTTCATTTAGAACTGCGATATCTCCAGTAAATAATGTTTTATTAAAAGAAGAAGGCGATTGTACTGTGGTTGATTTTTCATTACAATCAGGTAGTTATGCGACGATATTTTTGAATGAAATAACAAAATCAGACTCGTTTAAAACACAAGATGTTTATGAAAACTTCAAAACTTTACGAGTATGATGAATAATCGAAACGTTTGGAAAGTATTTTATGGATATTTATAGATATAAAATAAAGGGTCGATAATAATGTATTCTGGTTTTAATGCAGATGAAGAAAAAAAGGAGAATAATCAGTTTGATTATGATTTATTCAAACCAAAGATTGCAGTAGTTGGAGTAGGAGGAGGAGGAAACAACACAGTACATAGATTAAACAGTATGGACATTAAAGGAGCTGGATTATATGCATTCAATACTGATGGAAAGCAGCTAGGTATGCTTAGCCAAAATATAAACAAGATAATGCTAGGTAAAGAGATAACTAGGGGATTAGGAGCAGGAGGCTTCCCAGAGATGGGAGAAAAAGCTGCTGAGCTTTCAAGAATGGATATAGAGCTTATGATACGTGATAAGAACTTAATATTCCTTACAGCTGGAATGGGAGGAGGTACAGGAACAGGAGCAGCACCGGTAGTAGCTAGAATAGGAAAGGAAACAGGATCAATACTAGTAGGTATAGTAACCTTGCCCTTTGCTTTGGAAAGAAGTAGATTAGAAACAGCTAGAAAAGGTATAGCGAAGCTAAGACAACAAGTAGATACATTAATAGTAATAGATAACCAAAAGCTAGTCAAGCTTTACCCTAACTTACCAATAGAACAGACATTCAAGATAGCTGACGAGATAACTGCAAAAGCAGTAAGAGGAATTACTGAGGCTATAACACAACCTAGTATGATAAACTTAGACTTTGCAGATTTGAGAACAATCATGAAAAGCGGAGGCTTAGCGATGATAAGTGTAGGAACAGGACAAGGAGCCAATAAAGTAGAGGAAGTAGTTAAAAACACATTAAATAACAAATTATTAGATGTTGATTACGAAGGAGCAAACGGCGTTTTGTTGCACATAACCGGAGGTCCCGATATGACACTAGGAGATGCGAACAGAATAGGAGAGCTTCTTACTGAAACTGTTTCTGCAAATGCAAATGTAACGTGGGGAGCACGATTAGATAATGACTACATGGGCAAGGTTGAGGTAATAGCAATCTTCACAGGCGTTTCAGGAAGTTCAGTATTAGGAAGAGAAGATCCTTCAAACAACAGAAATATGGGCTTCGGTTTGGATAGCATATAAAACTAATACTTTCTTTTATTTTTCTTAATTTTAAGAATTTATTTATCTAATATAAAATGTTTAAATGGAGATAACTTTTAACCCTTCAAAAAATGTGCATGTTTTTGATAATTTAATTTCCTACGTTTTAGATAACAAAATTTTTGAAAATATAACAGGTATTTTTGCTAGAAGACAATTAGTTAAAAATTGGTATGAAATACCTTTATTTAAAGTAGGAATAAAAAAGAATCTTACCTTAAAGTTAAGATCTGGTTTTGTTAAGAACTTTAATAATTACAATGAGTACTTGATGTTTTGGCGTAGTAAAAAAGGTGAAGAAGAGTTTTTTAAAAATATTAAAAAACTAAACATGAAGATAAACTCAAATATTATAGAGTTTCTTTGGAATGGAAAAGTAATAAAAATAAGGTATAACTCGCAAAAAGACTTTGAGAGTGAAATTTTTATTATTAAGGAGCAGTTTTTATATGAACAATATAGTACATTGAAAATAAAAAATAATGTTATTTTGGATATAGGTGCAAATATTGGAGATTCAGCAGTTTATTTTTGTTATAAAGGAGCTAAACACATTTACTCATTTGAACCATATCCATATATACATAAATTAGGTCTGGAAAATATAAAATTGAATAATTTAGAAAATAAAGTTACGTTTCTAAATAAAGCAGTTGGAAAAGGAGGTACAATAAAACTTGATGAAAAGTATAACAGTAACTTAGGTACAGGAATCAAAAACTTTAAAACAGGAGTATTGATTGATGTAGAGCCACTAGAAAAAATAGTAAAACAATTTAATCTTGAGAATGCTGTAATGAAAATTGACTGCGAAGGAAGTGAGTATGACTTTATTTTAAATACAGATATAAAATCACTTAGAAAGTTCCAACAGATAATTATAGAGTATCATTATGGATATAGAAATTTAGTTAAAAAACTAAAAAGTGCAAGATTTAAGGTAAAGATAACTAGACCAGTAAATGATGTAAATAATGAACTGGAGTTACCATATCTGAAAAGAGGTTTAATTATTTGCGAAAGAACTTGAATAAACTTTAATGTTAATTTACGTTATAACTGAGTAACTACAGTTTCCTTGCTTTCTGCTTTGTTCCTACTGAATAAGTAAATCCTTGCATTTGATACCTGCTTTAGCTTTTCATCATGAGTGATTATGAATATTTGTTCTATTATACTAGGCAAACGTTCATTCAGCAATGAAACTATTTTTGATAATCCTTGAGAGTCTATATTGTGTGTAGGTTCATCAAGAATTAACCACTTTAAGTTAGGCACAAGAACTAAACTAAATGCTATTCTCATTGCCATACATGCAATGCTTCTTTCACCGCCACTTGCAATTGAGTTTACATCAGACCAGACAAAACCATCTGATTTTTTAGTTTTTAATTTTAAGGTGTAGTCACTTTCAGTAGCTTCAAACTCTATTCCAGAGTAATCACCATATGGATAAATTTCTGGCCATATAGATTGCATTGTTTCATTTATAGAACTCATTAGTCTTTGTCGCATTACTGCTTGTGTTTCTTGTAATGCATTTCTAAATCTAGCTAAATTATCTATTGATGTTTTTTTAAGTTCTATGTCTGAAGACATTTTTTCTATTGTTTCAAGATCTTTTTGTTTTGATGTTAATTGCTTCTTTTTATCTTCTATTATTTTTTTATTTGATACTTCTGTTGCTGATTTCTCAGAAATTAATGACATAAGAACAGTATAATCTTTTTGTAATGCATCTAATTGAGAGTCATCTATTTTCAATTCTAAATTAATTTTTATCTTTTCATTTAATGTTAAGTTGTATTTTTCTATGTCTTTTTCCAATAATGCAAATCTATCATAGCTTTCTTTGAATGAGGCGTACTTTGCTTTTTCTTTTTCTTGTTCAGTAGCTTTGTTTTGACATTCGTCAAGTAACTTTTTGGTATTTTTTAAGTTTTCAGAGCATGTCAATTTCTCTTTTTGTATTTTTTCTAATAACTCCTCAATTCCTTCAAAATCTTTTTGCCTACTTTCCAAATTGTAAACTTCTTTTTGAAGTTTCCTTAAATTTTCAAGTTCTAATTTTTTATCTAATCGTTTTTTAGAAATAGATCCTATTTTAACTGTCGAATCTGAAACTAAGGATGTTTTTTCAAGTAAAAGTTTTTCTCTTTTTTCAGGAGTTAACTCATTATTACATATTGGACATTTTGCTATGTGTTTTTTTAACTCTATTACGGATTTTTCACTTTCTAATTTAATATGATCAAGTGTTGCTAATTCTTTTTCTAAATCTTCAAGTTCTTTACTTATTAACTCTATTTTTTCAGTAAGTTCCTTTGAAGGTGTTTTTGCTAATTTTTCAGCATTTATTTTCTTTTGTTTTATTTTTTCCTGAGTTTCAAGTATACTTTTTTCTAATTTTCCAGATTCTGTTTGGAAAT
>JAJZMZ010000023.1 GCA_021848095.1 Microcaldota archaeon
TAAACAGCATAGAAGTTGGAGACAAAGTAAAGGTAACCAATGGATATGTGGGAGAGTTTAGAGGAACTCCTCAATTATCAACAGGGAAATATGGAAAAATAGAAGTTATAGAAAAAGGATCTGGAGAGGCATCGTCAGAAGCTCCTTCAGAAGAAACAGAAGACGAATCAGAAGAAGAAATGTAATTTTCTTAAACTTTCTAATTTTTTCTTTTTTTAATTATTATTTTATTTTAACTTATTTTAATTACTACATATTTATTTTTATTTTTTCTCCTACGTGAGGCGCGTGTGCTTTGAATCCTTCAAGTTCAAGCCATTCTTTTAATGCAGTTGAGCTATCTCCATCTCCATGAACACATATTACCTCTTCGGGAGAGGACTCTTTGATGTATTTATAAAGATCAGCTTGACCTGCATGTGCAGAGAAGTCATAAAAAGCAAATGGATTTTTAACGTGGAACTTTCTTTCGTCTATTGTTAATGGCTGGTACTCCATCAACTTTCTTCCGTTAGTATCTTCAGCTTGATACCCAGTAAGAAATACCATTGAGTTGTTGTTTAATCTAGTTATATAGTCTAGTACTGGACCCCCGTTTAACATTCCAGCAGTAGTTACTATTATGTTCCCTCCGTGAAGAGCTCTTTCTCTATCCCTAGGTTTTGATATTTGGGTAACCTTATCTACTGCCTTTTCTAAAAGCTCGGAGTTTTGTATATAATCTAAATGGCCCATTACAATGTTTGTTGCTTTTCTAGACATGCCATCCACATAAGTAATATCGGATAAATTATACTTTTCTAGAAGAGCTAGCATTTCTTGTGATCTGCCTACTGCAAAAACAGGCAACAAAGCTACGCCTTTGTTTTCAATTATTTTTTTAACATTTTCTATGAATAATTTTTCCAGATTTTTTCTATCAGGATGATCTCTTGAACCATATGTTGATTCTATAATTAATGTATCTCCTTTTATTATATCAGAACCTTTATGAAGAGTTTGTGGTGATACCTTTAAATCCCCCGTATAAACAAGACTTCTATCTGTTTTACTATCGACAATTTTTGTTATTGCACTGCCACATATATGTCCTGCATCACTAAAAGTTATGTTATAATCACTAAACTCAAACGTATCCCCATAGTCATATGAAAAGTACTTATTTGAAAATCTTTGAGCGTCTTTTTTATTGTATCTTTGGCGCGTATGATTTTTAATATTTATTTTTATTGAGTCTGCAATCAGCAACTCAGCCAACTCAATAGTTGGAGGGGTACCGAATGAAGGAGGTGAACCATAATGATATAATGATGGCGCATCGCCACAGTGATCTAAATGTGCATGGCTAAGTATAAACGCATCTATATTCCCAGCTGGTAAAGGATACTCGTTATTACCATTGATTTTAACTCCATAATCAAGAAGGATTTTTTTCTTACCTTTAAGAAGAATACCTGATCTTCCAACCTCTCCTGCGCCGCCCAAAAAACTTATTTCCAAATTATCACGTAAACTTCTATTAATTAAATACTTAATATGTAATAATGTTTTTATTTGTTTGTATGTATTTATTAGTGGTTGCATGGTAGACGAAATAAACTTTCTAGACTTAGCTGTTCTTATGAGAATTCTTCCAAATACTCCATTAGAAAAGTTAGGAGGTTTGATTAACTCAAGTATTTTTGACGCTTCAAACATCGCGGGTACATTGAAACAAAAATCACTCATAGAGTTTTCAGCTAACTATCCGGGACCAAATGCCATGAACATAACCGAAGCGGGTAACGCATTAGTAAGAGAAGCTAATGAACACTCAAATGATCCTTTTGATAAGCTTGACGAAGCAATATTACAACAACTTTCAGGTGGAAAAAGAACACCTAATGATTTACAGAGTACATTAAATATAAGACCAAAGGATTTAGCACTTAGAATTTATAAGGAAACAAAACAAGGATTTGTTACTTATGAAATTAAGAATGGTACAGTTGAAGTACTGCTTACTGAAAAAGGTTTTTTCAAAGCAAAAGGAAGTACCAATACTGGAGCTCAGACCCAACAAGTAAATACCCAGAATATTACACAGAATATGCCAACTACAAATCAAGCTGCGACACCAACTCCTACCGTTCAAGATAAACCAAAGGATACATCATGGCTAAATGCCGGAGAAGTAAAACAAAAGGTAGTTCAAAATGTTGAAACACAAGGACCACAAATTAATACTCAACAAATTACAAACAATAACACAAAAACAGTTCCAGATGCGACAATGAACAAACCAATGAAAATGCAAGGACCAAAATTAAGTGGTGAAAAAACAAGATGGATCATTATTGGGATTTTGTTAGGTCTATTGGTATTGCTTTATGTTATTTTTGAAGTTTTATGAGGAAAATATATGCAATTGGATTATTTTAAGGCAAAGAAAATTTTAGATGAATATGGAATAAAAAGCATAGAAAGTAGTTATATAAACTCGTTAAAAGAAGCGAAGGACTTTTGTGGAAAAGACCGTATTGTGTTGAAAGCTATTTCTGATAAAGCAATACACAAATCAAAAGCTGGTTTGGTAATGTTAGACGTAAATCAAGATTCAATAGAATCTTCATATAAAGAGCTTTTGAAGAGAGCAGAAAAAGTAAAGCCATACAAAATAATAGCACAGAAGATGTCAGATAAAGGCATTGAAATAATATTAGGTGGAAGAACAGACCAACAGTTCGGAAGATTTATTCTTTTAGGATTAGGAGGTATATATGTCGAGGCTTTTAAGGACTTCGCATTAAGACTTTGTCCAATAGATAAATTTGATGCTAATGAAATGATAGATCAATTAAGATCTAAAAATGTAATAACATACAAAGGAAAATCAACTGAGATGTTGATAACTTTATTGATGAAAATTTCTAAACTACTTTTAGAACATGAAGAAGTAAAAGAACTTGATTTGAATCCTGTAATAATAACAGAGAATGGCTATGAAATAGTAGACATAAGAATGATTGTTTGATGATGTTTATGAAGAGTAATAATGAGTTTAAAAATTTAGAACCTATGTTTAAACCAAAAAGCGTTGCAATAATTGGCGCTTCGAGAGATCCAGATAAAGTAGGAAATATAATAATGCAGAATTATATCAATGGAGGTTACTCCGGAGATTTATATTTAGTAAATAAAAATGCAGATGAAATAAACGGAATGAAGTCCTATAAAAGTATTTTAGATGTAAAAAAAGGAGTAGATCTTGCAGTTGTAGCAATACCTGCAAAGTTTGTACCACAGGCTATTGAAGAGTGTGGAAAAGCAAAAGTAAAAAGCATAGTTGTAGTAAGCGGAGGTTTTGCAGAAGTTGGAGAGGTAGAACTACAAAATAAAATGGTTGAGATAGCAGATAAATATAAGATACCACTTTTAGGGCCTAACTGTTTAGGAGTTATGGATCCTCGTTCAAGAATAGATACATTATTTTTACCAACATATAAGTTAAGTAGAGCTTCAGTAGGTTCAGTAAGCTTTGTTGCACAGAGCGGTGCTGTTGGAAGTACTATTTTAGATTTAATTTCTGGGGAAGGCTTTGGATTATCAAAGTTTATATCATACGGAAATGCAGCGCAAGTAGATGAAGTAGATATTCTAAATTATTTAATGCACGACAAGGAAACAAAAGTAATTGTAATGTATATTGAAGGGATTAAAAGAGGTAAAGAGTTCGTAGAGCTTGCTAAGAAAATAACAAAAATAAAACCAGTAGTTGTATTAAAAGCAGGAAGAACTGAAGCTGGTGCTTCTGCTGCAAAATCGCATACCGCATCATTAGCTGGAAGTTATAAAACACATGAAGCTATATTCAGACAGTTCGGATTTACAATAGCTTCTGACTTAAGTGAGTTACTTTACTATGCTAAAATATTTGCTTCTGAGCCTATGCCAAAAGGCCCTAATATTGCAATAATTACAGACGGAGGTGGAACAGGTGTATTAACAGCTGATGCAATCGGTTCTTCAAAGAGTATGAAGTTAGGTACATTTAGTGATGACATATCTAAAAAACTCAGAAAGATTATGCCAGTTTTAGTCAATATAAGAAATCCTCTTGATTTAGCTGGAGATGCGGACAGTAAAAGATACAGTGATGCTATTACTCTATTAAAAGATGATGAAAGTATAGACATCATTGTTGTTATAGCCTTATTCCAAACCCCTGGAGCTGATTCAAGATTAGCTGCAGAGTTGATACGAATAAAACAACTTATAAGCAAGCCAATGATAGTAATAAGTATAGGTTCACAGTACACAGAAATGCACAAGATAATGATGGAAAGTGGAGGTTTACCAGTTTATGACTCTCCAGCTTCAGCAATAGAATCATTATCTGCACTTTATGATTACCACAGATATCTAAAGCATTGAAAATTATTCTTTGAATATTTCATCAATAGCTTTCTTTACTGCTACTTCTTTTTTATCATCAGAACTAAGTATATCGAATAATTTAGTAGGATTTACTTTTAAGGAGTAGTTATTTGATTTTAATTTTTCAGTAAAAATAGAAACTCCAAAATCATGTATTGACATATTTTCAACGACTCCGGATCTTAACTCTTCTGCAGCTTTTGAGTCCTCTTCTTTGATATTTGATTTCGTAACCTCAACTATTGCAGTTTCTTTTTGTATTGATTGAAACTCTGATATATCTAAATCAATAGGTTTAAATCCCGGTTTAAGGTTTCCTGTTATCTCAACTTTTATAATTGGTTTATTTCCTTTTTCAGAGTTCAGCTTATTTTCAAGAACAGTTGCTATTTCTTTTTTTATTTCCTTTGGTTCTTTTCCATCGATATTTATTTTAATTAATGAAAAATGTCTAGATTTTATGGGGTGAAATGTGTGAGTATTTGTTTCTGTATCGTACAATATGAAACCTTTTTCTTCTTGCTCTACGCCTTTTAACTGGGTAAGTACTGTACTTCCCGGTATTAAAAATTCTTTCCCATGACATTTGAGTTCTAACCTATTGTGTATGTGTCCATTTACATACAAATCAAAACCCTCCGGAAGTTCTTCGATGTGAGTAAACTCTTCACTGAATGGAAGTAGTTCATAAAGCGTTTGATGTATCATAAAAATATTGAAGGTATTTTTATCAAGCGATAAATCAAGATCTGCCAATGCTGATTTAAATCTTTCATCTGCAATGCCACCTAAACCATAAACAGAAACTTTTTCATTTCCTTTTTGAACAACAACTTTTGATTTGTTTACCTCAACAAGAAGTCCTGCAAGATGCAATACATCTACAGAATCGACAGAGTCTTCAGCACGCCTTTCATGAGTGCCTGGAATTGCAATTATTGGTTTATCTGTATATAATCTCTTTCCTGTATACTCAACTACTTTTGCAGGATAATTTTTTTGCGAGATGTCTCTGAAAAGTTCAACTGCTTGAGCCATAACCTCAGGTTCAGGTTTTCTATAATCAAAAATATCTCCAGGAATTATAAGCATATCAGCAACTTCGGACGCTTTATTCAAAGCTTCTTTTGCTTGTGTATATGCATCATCAAAAAAACGTTCGTAACCTAAATGAAAATCACTAAGTATTGCTATTTTCAAGGATTACACCAATATAATTTAGATATAAAAATAATTAGAGCTTTTGGTTAGTGTTTTAATTCAATTAAATAAAATTAACTTAAATTTGAAATATAATTTAATGCTCGATTTACATTAATTGTTAGTTTTGTTGAATGTATAGGATAATTTACATTTAATACAGTTGTAGAGACTGTATTATTTTTGTATGCAAATATAGTATACTCTAATGATTTATAGGTAAAATTAGTACTGTTCCCATTTGTTGAGTTATATATAGAGTAGGTTAAACCTCCATAGCTTTTATTTAGATTAGACCATTTAAAACCTGAAAGTAATTTAGAATATATTAAAATAGGTTTTTGTGTTGTTAAGGTTGTTTGAGAGAATAATATACCTTCTGAAGAGTTAGAGTAGTTTAATGAGTTCGTAAATGAAGTAACATATGCTGTAGAAATATTATTAAAAAATTCAGGGTATGATTTGTAGTATGAATTCAAGAAAAAAGTTATATTACCTCCAAAGTAATAAGTAAATAAGTAAGACTCGTTCAAAAGATTTTGTTTAGAAGTATTTATTCCATTATATACAAAAACATCAAACGTTTGATTAAAGAGATTAGATGTATCTCTTGAGGTTGGCAGATTAAATATAGAATTTATCTGCTCCCATGTTAGATTTTTAGGAGTAACCGTAAAATAAATGTAAATAGGTTTAATTTTATTTTGAATTGTAGATATGTTATTACTTGAATTATTAGTTTTTGAAAGGTTCACAGCAATGTTATTACTTGAGTTATTCGTATGGATTAAGTGTGAAAAATTTATTTTTAGTATAGTAAATGGAAGTATTATCAATAAAACTAAAAGAACAACAAGCATCCAGTATTTAGACATAAAACTTTGCTCATTTTCTTTTTTTTCTCTTTCATTTTTTTCCCACGGAAGTTCTTCTTTTTTAAATTCTGATTTATTGTAGGAGTTATTATTTGAGTAAGGATTTGAGTTGTTTTGATAATTATTACTAGAGTTGCCTTGATTAGCTGAGTTACCGGAGTAATCGATATTTAGAGAATCGTCATTTTTATCATCGTAATTATTGTTTGTTTGACTGTTCACTATCGATTACCTAAATTGATTTAATTAATCATCATATTATTAAAAGTATTAGGTTTCCAAAAAGTAATGATAGTATAATTCCAAACCAAATAAATGCAGCGAGAGGAGCTGCATTCCTGTAAACAGGTATTTTTCTTTTGACATCGTTTAAGTCATGAAGTAATTTTTTATTTGCTAATCTTCCGAAATTCTTTGATTTTTTTTCAAAGTACTTTATTTCAGAACTTGACATTAAGTTTAATGCAAGCATATCCTCTGGGAGTATTTCTTGTGGAGATAACTCAGTAATCATTCTGTAATTAATTAATTTTTCAAATACAATTAATATTGAAGATAATACTGCTATCATAAGAAGTAATGTTATTCCCAGAATACTTACGTTTAATACAAAGTAAATAAGAATTGCAAGAAGACAGTATGTGAATAACATGAGAATTGCTTTTCTTAAAATCTTTTTTTCTATCTTAAATCTTTTTTCAATTTTTGTTCTTTTTGCAAATACAAGGTAGTAAACTAATATTATTATTACTGAAACATAACCAGAAGCAATAAACACAGAGAAGATAAATGGTAATCCTAATTGTGGCACTGTTTTAATTAAATATGGAATTGGTTGTAGAGGAATTAGTAATGTTATCATTACAAACTCAAAAATATCTCCGCCTCCTACAAAGCCCTTTTCATAAGAGACATAACCTGCAAATGCAATTGCTGCTGCTAGTAATAGGATATAATATGGATCTCCGCCTAAAAGAATAACTGCTACTAGTGCAACTACAATACTTAAATATGCAAATATGTTAGGTATTTCTCTCTTATTGAAAACATCAAAATATGCGTACATAGAAGCTAAAAGCATTATTAAAATTACTCGAATTATCTCAGAATACATTCCTATACCTTCTATGATATAATAACAAGTTAAACTTATAAGGACTTTGTAGAAAAGATTTAAATATCAATGCTTCAATAAGATATTATACAATACAGTGTTGCGAATGAAAACTGCTACATGGCACATACAAAGATTCAATGTATCACCAGTAGCTATAGCAACATGCAATATGTACAATACAAAGTTCTTGTACATAAAAGTTGCATAAGAGTTTTAAAAATTCTTTTTTGTGGTGCTCTTATGCAAATAACAAGAACTATACTTAAAAGTGCGGGAATTGAAAAGGAACTTACTGAAAAGGAGATCCTTTTACTTTCTGAGATTGGATTAGATCAGATCCCGGCTGCCACTAACTTTGTTCAATTCTTTTCTGAAATGTATAATGTTTCAGAGAGTGGAATTTGGTACACATTAAAGAAATTAAAACGGAAGAGGGTGGTGGATTTTACCGAAAAGGGGGAGGCGTACAGGCCTCTTTCCCTTACGGATAGAGGTATTTCTATATTAAGACAAAATAAAGCAGTTCAAAAAGTGAGATCCTTTGAAGGACCTATTGCAGTAGCAGGAAGAGTTTAATATATTTACGAATAAATCAGAACATGACACAGTTAAGTTATACAGATATAGAAAACAAATTAAAAAAATATAATCTAACTTCTTTTCAAAAGAGTGTACTTCTTGCCACAGCTAAGATACCTAAGGGTAAAACTATATCATATAAAATGCTTGCAAAAAATATTGGAAAACCAAATGCTTTCAGAGCAGTAGGTACAGCTTTAAAGAATAATCCTTTACCGATAACAATACCTTGCCATAGAGTAATAAAAAGTAATGGAGAAATAGGAAGTTATTCTTATGGAGGAACATTAAAAAAGCGTAATTTATTGAAAAATGAAAAGCTATTGAATAACAAACTCAAGCTCTAATTCAACTCTTTTAATAATAAAAATATATTTTTTTCTAAGTCTTCTAAAGAACCGGTGTTTTCTATTTTATACTGTGAGTTTTCTATTGCCTCTTCAATGCCTACTTTAATTTGATTTTCTTCTCTGTACTTCATAAATTCATCAAGAGTTTTAGGGTCATCTACTCTTCCACGAACACTTACTCTTTTGAAACGTTCCTCAATAGGAACTATTAATGATATAGAATATGAGTCATTTAGATTTTGTTTAAAGAATGATTGTTCTGCTACGCTTCTTATTCCTATAATTGCAATGTTTTTATTTTGTGTATTTTTTATTTTTTCTAGTGTTTTTTTAGCAACTATTTCATTACCGTGTAGTTCTCGTAATTTTAACATAAACTCTTTGGTATTTTTAGGGGTTTGTGGAATGTTTTGTTTCTCCATTTCTTCTTTTATTATAGAGCCCATTTCTATTATATCAAAGCCAAACTTTGCTAATATTTTTGATGATTCTGTTTTGCCAGAACCAGATTTTCCAGTGATAAATAAAATCATGATAGATTACCTTACTATTGAGCCATCTATAGCTTCCTTTTCTGGAGAAAGAAGAATTATATTTTCTCCTTCGCCAGTTGCAAGTATCATACCTTCAGAAAAGACATTTGCTATTTTCTTTGGTTCTAGATTTGTTATACATACTAATTGTTTGTTTAAAAGATCTTCTTTTGAGTAACTGTTTTTAATTCCTGCGACTATTGTTCTACTCCCTATTTCTTCCCCTAAATAAACTTCTAATTTATAAACAGGACTTCTAGCGCCGTCTATGTCTTCTACATTTTTGATTCTGCCAATTCGTAAATCAATTTTTGATAAATCTTCTATGCTTGCCACTTAAGCACCAACATTACTTTAGTTAAAACATTATAAATAATTATAGATAAAGTAAGGGCTTGTTTAAATATAAAAAGTAAGAATTTATTTATGATTTATGATGACATAATAAATTTTAATTAGAATATTAACTTCGATTTTGTCTTTTCAAAATCATCATAATTTACCTTAGTTAATAATTCTCCGGGACGGTAAATTCTATTTTCCATTAATAAATTATAGGACATACCAGTTTTAGTATCAACTAGAATATTTCTTTGCTCTTTTCCAAAAAGATCCAACTCAGCTAACTTGCAAGGTATTTTTTCATGAATGTGAGTTATATTTGGAACGAGCTCTAAATGAGTATTTTGTAAACCGATTACTCTACATTCTAAGTTAGTACTTTTCATTTGTCTAACTATGCTTTCTATTTTTGAAAGTTCCGAGTTAGTAAACTCCTTGCTTACTCTAAATGCAACTATACTGCTAGTATTTACATCAAAAAAAGTTATTAATAAATCAAAGGTTATATCTGAAAAGCGAATATATCTACTTTCGTAAGAGTACGTTTTGTATATGCTTGAGTTCGGCTTTACCTCCACACTTCTATCAGAATAATGTGCTAGTGAGCTATTGTGCCTGTCCCCTGTATTAAGTAGTAATTGAGTACTTCCGAAGTTAACTTCTAATCGCTCCTTAGTATAAGCTTTCCACAGGTCCATGCTAATTCAAGTTTACTACACATAACTACCTTAAAAGCTTTTTTATTTTAAGCTGTTTATTGCTAAATATACACTTATAGAAGTAACTACTACTCAAGCTACAAAAGGATTAAATATATTACCATATATAAATTATAAAGTCTAGATGCCTATTTTTGGCTGGTTTTTATGAAAGTGGATGTTATTGAAAATACACCTGGCTCAGTGAGATTCATACTCAAAGGCTCAGGTTTCAACTTTGCAAATGCCCTTAGAAGGGTAGTTATGAATAGCGTAGAGTGTTTTGCAGTAGACTCTGTTACATTTTATGAGAACTCTACGGCTATGTTTGATGAATACATAGCACACAGAATAGGCTTATTGCCTATATTAACGCCTAAGGGCTATAATGAAAAGGATGAGATATTATTCAAGCTTACAGCGGAAGGACCTTCAACTGTTTATTCTAAAGATGTAGTAAGCAGTGATAAGTTCGTAAAGGTAGCTAATGACAGTATACCAATAATTAAGTTGTCAACGGGACAGAAATTAAGATTTGATGCTAAAGCAATAATGAACAAAGGTTCAAGGAGCGCTAAGTTCCAACCAGGACTTGCCACATATAAAGCAAACGAGAAAGGAGATGAGTTTGAGTTTTATATAGAAACGTTCGGACAAATGCAAGCCATAGAGATTTTGACAAGAGCCTTGGATGTAATAAAAAAAGAGGTAAAGGATATAAGTAAAGAGCTTAAAAAATAAATAAGCGAGCGGGGGTGGCAGAGTTTGGTCAAATGCGCAGGACCGAGGCTCCTGTAGCTTTAGAGCTTGCGTGAGTTCAAATCTCACCCCC
>JAJZMZ010000036.1 GCA_021848095.1 Microcaldota archaeon
ATTAAAAGAAGATACCGAAGGTGTTGAGTTCGTAGTACATGTAACTCCAGATACTGTTATTGTAGTTCCATAATTGCTTCCTACATCTGCAGAAAGAATTCCATTTGTCGATAATGAAACTGAGCTACATAGATATCCTGTTTGTACAATACATGTACTAGTTCCCGAAAGTCCAGTGGTATTAAATAAGCCCAACTCAAAAAGAGTTACAAGTGCAATAGCAATAATTAGAATTGACCATCCATAAGTCATCAAGTACTCCATTGCACTTTGAGCTTTAAATGATTGGCTTTTCATTTCCATATGTTATCTACTTTTATAATACAAATAATTAATCATACAATCATACTTTATTAAATGTAACGATTTTAATATACTATGATTTTAATATACTAATAAATAAAGAAAGGATTAAATACTTTACAGCTCTAAATCATATTCACATTTGATATAGTTATGGACTATGATAATAAGAATATAGTCCTCAATGAGCTCATAGGTTTAAAAGTATTGGTTCTGAGCTGCATCGACAAAAATCAAAAAGGAATAAGTGGAGTAGTAATTGACGAAACAAAGAACCTAATAAAAATAAGAACAGGAAAAGATGTACTTTCCTTGATAAAGAAAAATACAAAGTTTAGATTTTATCACGGAAAGAAGTACTTCGATGTAGAAGGAAAAGAAATAAACTTCAGACCTGATGAACGCATTGAGAAAGGACTAAAGTATTATAAAAGAAGAAAGATTTAAAATTTGTTAAAACATACGGTGTATATATTGGAATGCAATGATTTAAAATGTCCGATTCACGGAAATCTCTCAACAAGAGGTACTAGATTGTCAGGAAAGGTAGTTAGCGCTAAAACAAAGAAAACAGCAATAGTTGAGATAGACTATACAAAATATATTTACAAATATGAACGTTACTTGAGAAAAAGATCAAGAATACCTGCTTATAATCCAGATTGTATAGCAGCAAAAGAAGGAGATGTAGTAAATATAGACGAAACAAGAAGACTTAGTAAGACTAAATCTTTTGTTGTAACTGAAATTGTAAAATGATTGGTGTCAATAATGAGAGGAGTATCATCGAAAGTAATTAAAACGCTTATTCCAGGAAGTGTTCTTACCTGTGCAGACAATAGTGGTGCATACGAGTTCAGAATAATTCATATTATAGGAAAAGGAGGAGGCGGAAGACATGGAAAACTTGCATCAGCAGGAATAGGAGATATAGTTTCAGCAAGCGTAAGAAAAGGCACTCCAACTTATATTAAAAAACCAGTAAGAGTTGTAATAGTTAGACAAAAAGCAACATTAAGAAGATCAAATGGTCTTCATATAAGATTTGAAGACAATGCAGGAGTTATGGTAAACGAAGAAAACATGCCAATAGGTACTGAAATAAAAGGAGCAATAGCTCGTGAAGTAGCTGAAAGATTTACTAACATAAAAGGAGTGGCATCAAGAATTGTGTGATATTTATGAATATTAAAAGTAGTAAACCTAGAAAGCAAAGATTGTTCAGAATAGAAGCACCTGCACATGCTAGAAAAGTATTTGCAAATTCAAGAATATCAAAAGATTTAGCTAAGAAATTAAGTATTAAAAAGAGATCAATTCAAGTAAGAAAAGGAGATACTGTAAAAGTAATGACAGGTTCAAATAAAGGAAAAACAGGAAAGGTAAATAAAGTAGAAACAAAACATGGAGTTATCTTAATAGAAAACTTAACAAGAAGAAATGCAAAAGGAAAAGAATTATTAATACCTATAAAAGCATCAAATGTATATATTACTGATCTAGATCTTAATGACAAATTAAGAAAACAAAAACTAGGTCTAAAAGAATAATTATAATGTGATACGATGGGCGTAAAGGCAAACAGAAGGCATATTAAAAGACTTGCATCAAGCAAATATATTGGCGTAAGCAGAAAGAGCTCAGCTTATGTAGCTAAGCCACTTCCAGGAAGACACAATAAAACTTCAAACGTAGCACTCAAGACTGTATTAACTGAAAAATTAGCATTAACAACTACTGGAAAAGAAGCAGAAAAAATCATAAAAGGTAAAAATATAAAAGTAAATGGCAATACAATAATAAATCCTTTATATCCAGTCGGTTTTGGAGATATAATAGAGATACATGTATTAGGAGAAAACTTCTTTATCAATAATACTAAAAATGGTTCATTTGCATTAGAGAAAATAAAGGAACCAAAACAACAATTATTCAAGGTCGTAGGTAAGTACAAAGCAAAAGGAAACAAAGTAATGCTTCGTTTACACGATGGTAGAATAATAAGTGCAGATAAATTTAAAGATACAAATGTTAACGATTCAGTCGATGTGAAAAACAAAGAAATATCCTCTGTAGTAAAATTAGAAGAAGGTGGAAAATGCCTTGTTATAAAAGGAAATCACACTTCACAATCCGGAATCATAAGGAAAATAATAACCGGAACAGCAACAAGATCTTCTTTGGTTTCAATTTCTTCCGGTAAGGAAAATTTTGAAACAACATTAGACAATATTATTGCAATAGCTGAGTAAAATGACACAGAATCCAATGGAAAATATATATCTTGAAAAAGTAGTAATAAACATAGGTGTAGGTCTAAATGAAAACATGATAGACAACGCCAAAGCATTAATTAAAAAATTAACTGGACATAATGCGGGAACAACAGTTTCAAAAAGAAGAGATCCAGAGTTAAAACTTAAAAAAGGTCAACATATAGGAACTGTATCGACTATCAGAGGACCAGAAGCTTTTGACTTCTTAAAAAGAGCATTAGATGCAAATAACAATGTATTAAATAAAAATGCAATAGCTCATAATTCATTAAATTTCGGTGTTAAAGAATATATTTACTTCTCTGGAGTAAAGTATGATCCTAAAATAGGAATATTAGGTATGAATGTTAATGCTGCATTCGCAAGAAAAGGTTCTCGTGTAGCAAAAAGAAAAAGAAAGACAACAAAACCAGGAACAAAACACAGCAGAATAACAAAAGAAGAGATTACAAAATATTTAGAAGACACATTAAAAATAAAGATACAAGAATAAAGAGGATATGGTTAAATGAAGATTAATTTCGAACAAAAACTGAAAGGCAAAGGAGTTAGAAAGTGCAGATTATGCGGAAACTCAAGAGGTATAATAAGAAATTATAATCTCAGAATTTGCAGAAGGTGCTTTAGAGAGTACGGAAAACAATTAGGTTTCGAAAAGTATTAGTGAGTATTATGGACGTTCTTGCAGATGTTTTAAATAAAATAAAGGTTTGTGAAAATACAGGTAATTTAGGATGTACAGTTCCATCTACAAAGTTAGTAAAGGCTGTATTAGAAACAATAAAGAAAAATAATTACATAGAAGACTTTGAGGAAGTAACAGAAGGAAAATTCAAAGTAATAAAAATAAAGTTATCAAAAAGAATAAATGACATAGGTGTAATAAAGCCTAGACACGCGGTTTCAATTAAAGAGTATCAGACTTATGAAAAAAGATACATTCCAAGTAAAGATTTTGGAATATTAATACTTTCCACACCACAAGGAATAATGACAAACAGAGATGCAAAGCAAAAGAACACAGGCGGAAGATTATTGGCATACTTATATTAGTTTAGTGTTGATTTAAATGCAGGAAATAGAGATAGAAAACGGAGTAACTGTTTCAATTGAAGGAGAACGAGTCCAAATAAAGGGCAAGTTAGGTTCTACTTCAAAGAAATTTAATAGTAGATTACTCTCACTTTCACAAGAAGGTAAAAATATAAAAATAAATATAACTCAAAATAAAAAACTTGAGAAGAAAGCTAAATTAGCAGAGCAAGCATTTTCATCAGAGTTGGAAAACTCTATAAAAACAGTTCAAGAAGGAATAGAAACAAAAATGACTGTGCTATTTGCACACTTTCCTATGACAATTGAAGTAAAAGGAAAAGCAGTTTTTGTAAAGAACATCTTTGGAGAAAGAGTTCCTAGGGAAACTACTATTGTAGGAGATACAAAAGTAGAAGTTAAAGGTCAATCAGTAACTGTAAAAGGTGTAGATGCTTATGACGTAGGTCAAACAGTTGCAAACTTAAGAAAAATATGTTTTGCAAGAGGTTTTGACACTAGAGTATTCCAAGATGGGATATACAAAATAAAAGAGTAATATCGTTGTGTGTATATGAATATTAAAAAGAAATCAAAATTTGTAGTTCCTAACTACGGTGCAAAGAGCAGAAAAGGAGTAAAGAATAGATGGCGCCATCAAAGAGGTATAGACAACAAAAAAAGAATAATGAGAAGCGGTTATGGAGCAATACCTAAAATAGGGTACAAAAATGATGTTATTAAAAATGGACTTGGTGCTGATGGAAAACAAAAAGCATTAGTAAGAAATACTACTGAGTTAAAAGATGCAATGTTGATTCCTGATGTTTCAATAGTTTTGCACCATGCATTATCAAAAAGAAAAAAATTAGAACTGCAAAAAATTGCAGAAAAAGAGGGCCTAAAGGTCGCAAATAAGGTGAAAGCATGACTATAAAATTTGCTAGAAGAGTAGCCTCTGAAATATTAAAGAGAGGAGAAAGTTCAATAAGGATGAATCCTTCAGGTTTAGAAGACGCAAAGAAAGCAATGACAAGAGAAGATGTAAGAACACTTGTAAAAAATGGAGGAATATATGCAATAAAAGCAAAACACAATCAAAGTGCTAACTCAAAGTTATTAAAAATCAGAAGAAGTAAGGGAAGAGGAAGAGGACAAGGAAGAAGAAAAGGAACATTGAAGGCAAGAAGAGGAGAGCTATGGATAAAGAAAGTAAGATCACAAAGACTTTTACTATTACGATTAAAAATAATGGGCAAATTAGACAATGCAAAATACAATAAGTATTACATGCTTATAAAAGGTAACAGCTTTTCTGATAAAGCTTCATTAGTATTGCACTTAAGAGAAGGCGGTGTAAAAATATCTGATGAAGAGTTAAAGAACATAAAAGACTTCATGAAAGCTCAGTATAAATAGATGATATTATGGCAAAGATTTTCAAAATAGGTTTCAAAAGAAAAAGAACACATGTGACTAATTACAAGAAGAGATTATCTCTTGTAAAAAGCAATTTAAAAAGAGTAGTTATACGAAGATCAAATAAAAGTATAATATCACAAATAGTTAAGTACTCAGAAGCAGGAGATGAAGTTTTAGTAACAGCATACTCAAAAGAGTTATCAAAGTATGGATGGCCTGCAAGAAGCAATAGAATGACTGCATTTTTAACAGGATTGTTATTGGCTAAAAAAGCAGCTTCAAAAAAATTAGAGAATGATGAATACATTCTTGACATTGGCCTAAGCGCTTCTGTGAAGAACTCAACACCATTTATATTTGCACAAGGATGTATCGAAGGAGGTTTAAAGCTTCGTTCAGGTTTATCAATGGACAAATCATTATTTGAAAAACAAAGTACACATGTAACTAAACTAAAAGAAGATAAAGAAGTTTATGAAAAAACATATAGCGCATACTTAAAATCAAAGATAACTCCAGAAGAGCTTTCTTCGTTATTTGAAAAAGTAAAAACAAAGATTCTTAATGAGTGATTAATTGGAAAAGAGAGAAAGAGAAATTAATACTGTTTCAGAGTTTACATGGACCCCAAAAACAAAATTGGGTATAATGGTAAGCGAAGGAAAAATAAAAAATATTGACGAAATATTTGCTATGGGAAAACCAATAAAAGAAGTAGGCATAGTAGATGCATTAATTCCTAACCTTGAAGATAAAGTTCTTGAAATAGCATCTGTACAGAGAATGACCAAAAACAACAGAAGACAAAAGTTTAGAGTTACTGTTGTAGTTGGAGATAGAGCTGGACATGTAGGGATAGGTGTAGGTAAAGATGTAGAGGTTAGACCTGCAATTGATACAGCAATAAGAACTGCAAAAAAGAATATAGTTTCAGTAAAGTTCGGTTGTGGTTCATGGGAATGTAATTGTGGTACTCCTCATTCACTTCCATTAACAATAAGATCAAAAGTAGGTAGCTCTGAAGTAATACTTAAACCTGCTCCAAGAGGAGTCGGAATAGTAGCTGCAGAAACTATGTACTCCGTTATTGATTTGGCAGGATTAAAAGATGTATGGACTTACTCGCGTGGTAGAACAAGAGACATTTACAATGTAGCAACAGCAACACAAAAAGCACTTAAAAAAATAAGCGAGATAAGAAATCCAGAAATAGTCAAAGCCTTACAATAATCTTATCTTTTTCTATTTTATTTTTATAAACATTTTATTATTTTTATTTAATTCTATTATATTTTATAAATACTTTTATAAATGAGTTTATTCTAAATTACTTCATCGCCTTGATGGTGTAGCGGCAGCATAAGGGACTGTGGATCCCTAGGTCCGGGTCCGACCCCCGGTCAAGGCCTTTTTTCTCGAAATAACGTTAAACGCTATTAATATATATTTACGTTGTATTGTATACCTGTTTAAATGCTTGTAGAAATACTCTCTGTAGGTGCCATAGATGCACTAGTTCCTGTTTTGATAATAGTTGTATTTATAGGCGCAGCTGCAGGGATAAGCAGAGGATTCAGTTTTTTTAATTTATTCGGAATAGGCACATTAATGGGTATGGGTCCAAAAACCAAAGGAACACTGGCTCAAAAAACATTCAAAAAATCCTATACAAAACCTTCTCAAAAGCCATTAAAAGTAACAAAGAAAAAATTTGAAGACAAGGAAAAGGATAAGCAAATCAAAAATGATTTCGATAGATACTTCAACAAAGGAACAACAGCAGCAACAATAAATACCGGAGATGCAGAATCAAAAGGAACTGGTCAAATAACTGAAAACGATAAAAAGTCCCCTAATAAAGCTTTAGCTGCTTTTGAAAAATCACTAATTTTAACATCACCTCTAGTCAGGGGTGCATACGGCGCTGGAAAGGGCTTTGTAAATTTAGTAGCTAAAAAAGGCAGACTTAAAAAAATGGCAGGCGTGTTTTACAAGTATGAAGAAGAGGAGTTCAAAATAGGTAAAGGAGAGGAACAGAAAAACTTTGCAAGATATGCTAATAGAGGAAACAACACTATTCTAGAAGAAAATATATTTGGTTTAGCTGTAGCAAGAAGAGAAGTTCAAAAAGAAAAACAAAAAATAATGAATGACAAAAAACTTTCAGATATAAAAAAGAAATTATTACTTGCAAATCTTGCAGGTCTTGATCGTGTCTTTTCAAAAAGACTTGAAAAATTAGAAGACTCTTTTGATAAAATAAATAAATTAAAAGATTCTTATGATAAAAAATTATTAAAACTAAGGGAGATTGATGATAAAGACGCTAAAGAAAAAGAAAGACAAAAAATATCAGATGAAACATACAAAGATTTTGCAAAAACATATACAAAATTATTCAATACTGTTGACGACTATCAAGCAGAAGAGTTAAAATCTAAAATTGAACAGCTTAGTAATGATAGATATGGAAAGTTTGAATTTAAATTTAATTTTGGTGGAAAAGAGAAATCAGCTGAAAAAACAAAAGGCCGTTCATTAATAGACTTTAATTTAAAAAGAAAAAAAGAATGAATATGATGTGAAATACTTTATGCAAAAAACAAAAACATTCAGAATATCAATTATATTGACATTATTGTTATTTGGAATGACATATGCAACAACTCCGTTTTTATGCAACTCAAAATTATTAAATAATAATCTTTACTCTGAAGTTGCATACTTTTCAAAGTACTCAATTAATAATGCAATTTCATTTTCATTATTGGCAATATTGGCATCATTTTTCTTTGTAGCTGTTATCTATGCGATAAATAAAGTATTTCCGGAAGCTCGTTTAGGTTCATTTATAAGTAATGAGTACAAAGAAATAGTAAAATCAATATTAATAATAATCATAATTTATGGTTCATTAGCATTTTTCAGTGGTATTGCAGTTTCATTAACTGGTGCTTCAGCAGGTACATTCTCCACAAATCTAGGAAACCTTCTTTATAATAGTGAAGTTTACTTATGTGGTACTAATAATATTTTAACAACAGGTACTGAAAATCTTATAAGCGTTGCTTTAGCTGATGGATTGTTAAAAACATTAACAATAAGTTGGGGAGGGCTTCCGATACCTCCTGTTCCGATTCCTGGATTCGGCGCATTTCTTCCTGTAGTAAAATCAGGGGTTCAGTTTAACATACTTACTAATAATATATTCCAAACAGATTTTGTTTCAGGAACGCAGTTTGTAACCTCTGTCATGAATGATATTTTTAACAATGTCATATTCCCTGCTGTTAATTTAATAACCGTTCAAATAAGCATTCTTCCTTTATTTGAGATTATAGGTTTATGGATCTTAATACCGATTGGTTTGATATTCCGTGCACTTCCATTTATACGAGGAACAGGAGGAACATTAATTGCTTTAGGGATAGGTATTGCAATAATCTGGCCAGCAACTCTTGTGTTATTTAATATTCCTGTATCTAACTTTTTCTATGGTTACCTGTCAGTTCACGGAGAAACTCCAACCTCTTCTTGCGCATCACTAGGTTTACTTTCTACAATATGTTCTGGATTGTCTGAGTATTCATACTACTCTCCATCAATTGCCTTAGCAAGCGCAGGAGTTTCTAGTATAGCTCCTTTCTCAATAGCACTTTCTTCGTTATCTTCTATATATCCTGGATTGAATTACATATTGCAAAATACCCTATACATTATACTGCAAGTTTTCATACTTTTCATATTTGATTTAATAATAGCATATACAATAACAGAAAACATAGCAAAAACATTAGGAGGATCATTAGATCTCTCATTAACTAATAAATTAAAGTTGTTTTAATGATACCATTTTTATTCGCAGTACAGTCAACGGCATGCAACTTAGGTAATATTAATGCTAACAACTGGATTGGAATAAATGGATTAGTAATAATAGCAATGTTTTGTATCGGGGCTTTAATCTACAGTTTAAGTTCTCTATTTCCTATACAAATTGGAAAGAAGATAAAAGGAAATGTTATTTATGAATTAAGTGAAGGAATAATTAGTCTAATAATTTTCCTTTCTTTACTTTCATTAGTATATGCGTCATGTTCTGTGGGCTCAACACTCTCAGGTCAAAGTAATTATAAAAATATCTTCCAAGCTGATGAGTATTATGTAGGCAACTTACTTTTTGTGAAAGGAACTTCTTTAGTTACACAACTTAGTTTTCAGGGAATAGCAGTAGCAATTGATGGAAATATTGTTACCTTATTATTAGGCAAGGTAACTAGCGCATTAAATAACAACTTAGGTAGTAAAAGTAGTATTTTCAATTTAGGAAGCTCCGGTTCAAGTTCTTCTGGTTCTACTGGAGCAGCTCAAATAGGTTCTGGAACAAGCAGTACAAATCCTACTGTCGGTTTTGGAGTAACTCTTGCTATGACCTCTGATGTCGAGGGATTATTCGATAGCTATGCAGGAACGTATGCGGTTTATGGATCTGGAATAGTTATAACATTTGGATTATTATTTGTTCTTTATCTTTTATTACCTATAATAACTGCATTGGCATTCACTCTTGTAGTTCCAATATCATTGATATTGAGATCATTTGGATTTTTAGGTCATGGAATAAGATCAGTATCAAATACCTTACTCGCTCTAGCAATTGCCTTTTATATTATTTTTCCATTAACGATAAGTATGAACGCATTCATAGTTAACTGGATGTACTGTAGTAATGGCGTTACTGCTTGTAATCCTTATACGACATACACTGGAAATTATAAAATTGCAACCATACCTGTTGGTTCACTCTTTAAACAAAACACAGTTAACTTTTTGAATTACGGAGGAGTTTCTTTATCATTACCAACAAACTTTTACGGTTCTTTAATTACTAACGGTGGAGGAGTAGGACAATCAGTTCAAAATCTTTTAGAAGGAATAATCACACTACCTAATCAAGTTGCAAGTTTTTCAACAGAGATTGCCGAGTACTTTTTTGAAGGCGTTTTATTAGTTGCAATTGATTTAATGATAACTCTTGCATTCGCACAAGGACTTACAAAAGCATTTGAACAAATACCACATTTAATAACTTAAATGAAATAAGAAGATATTATGGATAAAAAAATTAACTTAAAAATTTCAAAAATTCTGTTAAGTTTATTTTTAATCTTTTTAATATTAAATGTAAGTTCAGCTTCAACAACTACCAATTATAATTTAGAAACTCCTATCTCACAATTCCAAGCATGGTTTCCTATAATAACACTTGCAGTTATAGCAAGTTTTTCAGTAGTAATACTTTATTTTGTGTTGGGTTATGTCCTTAATAATAAGAACATGATTGGAGGAGCAAAATTAGAGATGCAAAAGGTTTTGTTTACAATAGTTGTAATGGTTATAATTATTTTATTATTAAATTATGTAGGGACGGCAGAGTACTCTACATCTTTAATATCAAAAAGTTCTATACAAACAATCTGTAATCAATTAAATAATCCAAACACTGATAACTCTCTTGCATTTGTTAGTTCTGCAGAAAGTGTCAACTCTCCAACTTATAACATCTGTTCGGGATTGATAGCTAATGCAGGAGGTAAAAGTATTACCTCAAATCTAGATTATGGCCTTGCTTCTACTTATGTGATATTATCAAATCTCACGAATCAAGCAGCTAATAATCTGAATGCAATTTACGTTTATAGGACTTACATAGGATTTTTATCAAACTTTAAAGCTACTGATGGTCTATGTTTTCCACAAGAGACGTGCTTAGCTGGCGGAGAAGCTGCATCATTCAGTGTTGATTATGGTTACAGTCCTTTTGCAGGATATAATCCATTAGTTACTCGTTCTACAGAGTTTGTTTCAAACCAATCAACATTGATATTTTATCTTTTCATAATGCAATTACTTTTTGTATTATTAGTTATTTATGGTTGGCCATACATTCTTGCTGGGGGTTTAATATTAAGCGCATCTACACTAACTAGAAAAGCAGGAGGTTTCTTAATTGCATTTGTTGTTTCAGCTCTTATAATATTTCCAATGATTTATCTTATGGAGTACACTGCATTTACTTCAAACACATTATCTCCAATAGGTACAACATCATTACCTTCTCTTCAATTAACTGGAAAAACATTTAATTCAAAGATCATAACTTATGATGGTACAAGTGCAAATTTCTTTGTATTTCCAAACGCTGCTTACGTGCTTAATTATGATGGTTGTTGGCCTCATGGCGGGTTAGTTGCACAAGAGTTACTTGTAGTTGGTGCTTATAGTGTGCCAATATACGGACTTGTTCTTGGACTTGTAAATGTATTTGGTTCATTTGGAAGTAATCAGATTAATATTCCAATACCTTTCTTTAGTTGTAATCCATCTAATGCTATAAACTCAATATTTGATTTGATGAATCTTTACGGAATCATGTCTGTTGTAGGTTTCATATTCCCATTATTGAACATATTCATAGGCATCACTGCTACTATAGGAATATCGCAATTATTAGGCGGAACAACAAGCATACTAGGATTAAATAAATTATTATAGTTGAAATATTATGTTGAAAAAAAAGATTTTATTGTTTCTTTTCATTTCAATGTTATTCGTAAGTTTATCTGGAGCATCACAAACATATTGTAGTGACCTTTTCAATAATGTACACGGAATTGTTAGTAATACGGTTTATAATTTATCTACATTTAATGCGTTAATCTCTTTTACTGGATTAATAATAATTGCAGTATTGCTTGTTATGTCCTTAATTTACGGTTTAGGGGTGGCTTTAGGTTTAGATAGTTTTAAACAATTTGCAAAAACAGAGTATGTAGAATCGTTTGTTAATTTATTAATTTTAATGTTTGTTGTAGGATCTATTTTTACATCAAGCAATGCTGTTTTATTTTTTTCTAATGTTGTTTCCTCTGCAATACCTTCTCAAACTCAATCGGGAACTGCTCAATTAGGATCATCACAGTCATCTTCATTAGGTATAAAGGGAGTATATTTAACTATCTGTAATAATATCCTTGATGTACAGGTATTGACTGGAATCTCTATTTTGATAGGTACTTACTTACAGCTTATCTTCTATCAAATCCTTTCAGGTTTAGAAATAAGCTTTAGTTTTTCAGGCACGCACTCATTTTCACTAGGAAATCTTATACCTAGTTTTTCAATATCTCCTTTTGCTGGTTTAGGAATAACACAGGCATTTATTTATAACGAGTTTTCAGCTTTAAGTGCATTCATAGGAGTAAGTATTGGAACAATAATCTTACTCTTCGTAATTTATTTCCTATTTCCAATTCTTTTCTTTGTCGGAGTTCTTTTTAGGTCATTTCCTTGGACACGAGCTGCAGGAGGTTCTTTAATAGCATTATTTATAGCATTTTTCATAATATTCCCTTCAATACTTTCTGCATTTACATTTTCAACAGCGTCTAATATTTTATCAAATATAAATTCACTATGTTCTTCTTCAAATGGCGTTGGTTCAAGCGCTAGTAATCCATGTTTTTCATCAAAAGGTCTTGATTTAGTTTCATTTGCGCAAGAGTATGGTTTAGGTTATTTATCTGGAGGTTCTACTGGATCATTTATTACTGGATTTTTATTCAAAAATGGTTTTTACTTTGATTCTAATATTGCATTGTATTCAGAAGAAGTTTCATTTTATGTAATCATGCTTATAGGTTTATTTATATCATTTCTTATATCGTATGATTTACTTGGAATATTGACAAGAATTTTAGGTTCGCCATCATTTAAGGCGAAAAGTATATTTGGAAAGATTGTATGAGTTTATTGCCTCAAAGTTTAATGGTATTTGTTGTAAACAGCTGCATAAGTAGTGTAAACTACTTTTTGACATCACCTTATACTACATGGTTTCCAGTTGTAACATTAGCCGTTCTAGCAAGCTTTACAATTTTAATAATAATTTACTCATTATCTACTATTATAAATGCAGGAAAAGTTAGAAGCTGGATAAAAAATAAATTCCTTGATTTATTCATAACACTTATTCTCATAATGTCATTTGGAACTGTATCTACTTTGATATGTGCAAGTAATCCTACTCCTTATTTTTCAAAAGCAGGTTTACTTCCTACTGCTTGTAATATCTCATCGGTAAATGACATATATGCACTTTCTCTATGTGATTTAAATCAATTTAATACATACACTCTTCAGTTCAATCAATATCTTTACTTTTTACTTTTGATGTTTTCAATAACTCCTAAAGTTTCAGGTTCTTTATCAATAGGTCTGAATGGTAACGCAGGTATTGCTGGAATAAATCCAAAGTTAACTGCAAATACAGGGGCGGTAGATCTTGATCCTTTTGGAAAAATAAATAAGTTTGACGGATTCATAATGCCTGCTCTTTACTCATTAGCTTTACTTAATGAAGTAGAGCTTCTTTTGCTTTCTGCATCTCCATTACTTTTTGCTATATTCATTGCAATAGGTTTAATCGCACGCTCATTTGAGATTACTAGAACATTTGGTAATGGCATGATAGCCTTTGCGATAGGAGTCGGATTTATATTTCCAATAATAATTAGTCTTAATTATGGATTTATGGATTACAGCGTACAAAATTCCTTGACATTAGGTTTTGGAAACGCAGCTTCTGGAATAACACCTGCACTACTTCCTATAGCTAATCCTGTTGTTGTATTTTTATCTGCAGCTGTTGGATTTGCAACAGGTAGTGGTTCACCATTAGGCCAAGCAGCTACATTAATACCAGAATATTTATTTGCCTATTTGGGTTTAATAGTTATTGGGATAACGATAATACCTTTATTGACATTTACCATAGTTACTTCATTTGTTTCTGATTTCTCAGGAGCTCTAGGAGAAAGATTTGATTTAGGTAACTTATTGATAAATTTATTGTGATTTAATGAAGAAACAATTAATACTTGTAATTTCAATCCTTGTTTTGTTACTACAAGTAAGTTTTGTTTATTCAGCAACAACACCTTCGCAACAATACTGTAGTTCACAAAGCATAACTAATCAAAACGCTCCATGGTACTGTAATCAAATAAATCAAGCTATGGTTTCTTATTGGGAGAAATGGAGTCCGATAGCGTATCTTGCGCTTTTTGTATCATTTGACATTGCATTAGTTATTTACCTGGCAAGTGTTTTACTAGGAAATGACCAACTTAAAAATATCGCTTACTCTGAGTTTTATGAAGCAATAGCAACTGGACTTATAGTTATAGGTTTTCTTTCTTTAAGCGCAACAATTCTAGGTTTAGGTCCATCACTAATTGTAAATGCTAATCCTTATACAACATCATTATCTTACATAAGTAGTACTATAGCTTCTACAAAAACAGTGGTACTTCAACTCTTCACTATATCACAAAAGGATTACATATATACTACATCTTCAGTTGACTTTTGTATCTCAACATCTGTGTCTTCATATTGTATATCTAATGTTTTGGGCGTGTTTAGTTTTGCCATAACTTATTTATTCATAATTCCTGCTTCAACATTAATTTCATTCCTTATGGACGGTTTAACTCTACTATATGGTGAGTTTTACTTAATACTTTTGTTCATGTATGCTGCAATACCTGTGTTCTTAATTCCTGGAATAATTCTGAGAGCTATTTTGCCTACAAGGGCATTAGGCGGTTTAATGATAGCGATAGCAATTGGATTTTATCTTATAATACCTACTTTATTCTCTGTTGCATTTTACTTTACTAATACAAATCTGTTAAATCAACTTAACTCTCAAAGTTCATTTTTAGCAACACACTCATCAGGAGGAAATGCACAAGCAAATGCTGCTTACCAAACATCTCCTTTAGTTATTGAGTTACACTTAGCCCAACAAGGATTAGGTTCATTTTGGTTATCTGTATTATTTTATCCAATACTGATATTTGCTATGACTTACGCAATAATTACTCAATTAGCGCAGTTCATAGGAGGGGCAATACAATCATCTTCAAGATTAAAGATAATATGATATTTTTTATTTCTTATAATTAAGTTTACCTCTAAAATAGATATATTTATATTTGCGTGTTTTATTTATATTATTACATAATGAGTTGTTAAATTTGGCTATGAAAACTAATATGCTTATATTCACAATTTTTATTGCAATCAGTGTTCTGTTTGCAGTGGGCACATTAGTAAGTACAAATGCAATTTTAACGATTTTATTTTCAATAATTGCGTTATTCTTCTCAGTACTTGGTTTTTCAACAAGATTTTATACTTATTTATACATTCCATTATTCAAATCTAGAAAAAGAAATATTGTTTTAAGTAATAATGAAGCATTTTTATTGTCTCCTTCGGGGAATACAATAATTGTAAATGACTCTGCAGGAACTTACGCTACTGCTTTTGTTAAAATACCTATTTACAGATCTTCTACAGAAATGACAGAATCTGAAAAGTTAGATTTGGGTAGAACATTTAGTAGAGTTTTAACACTTACAAAAGAAACAACTAAGTTTTCATCAGAGATGTATGTTGTAAATAAAGATGAATACATAAATAGAGTAAGATCAAAGTTACAAGATACCTCTGAAAAATTAAGAGAAGAGCAAGCTTCAGAATCTCCTAGTCCTGAAAAATTAGGTCGTTTAAAAGGAGAGTTAACTATGTGGGAAAACTTAATATCAAACATTAGTAGTTCTAGGTCTGAGTCATTAGTTACTTATAATATGATAAGTGCATTCGGTCTAAATGAAGAAGAAGCATCTAGTATAGCTTATCAAAAAGCAGAAGAAATTGCGGCAGGAATAAGTGCCGCTTTAGGCGTTACTGCTTACATTGCAGAAGGAGAGGAGTTGTTGTCTTTAATAGAACCAAATTACATGATACCTGTAGAAACAGTCAATGAAATAATAAGACAAAAGAGCATAAAAGAGGGAATATAGGGGATAAAATGGATGAACAAACAATAATGTATTTAGGAGTATCGGCAATAACTCCATTTGTATTGTTAGTTTCTGCATCTAGTCTGGGTTCTTTAGGTATAATTATCGATTTATTTGCAGTTATTGCAGTTGCACTTATATTAATGTTAAATTATGCAGATTTTCTTATATTTCCTGCAGTGACAAAACTTTTAGGAATAAGAATACAGTTATCAAAAGAACATTACTGTTTAAAAGAACAAAACGCTATACTGAAGTACACTGGTGGAATTTACTATGCAACTGGATATCTCACAGCTAATATATACAATTACGTTTTCAATGCAGAGTCTTCTAATCCTAACTCAGATGACGATCAAATTTCATTAGCTCCTGAAAAATGGGAAAGAATACTAATGAATGTTGATTTTCCATTTAAATTTAATGTAATAACTGATGCAAAAGATGTTCAAAAATACAGAGAAGATTTAGAAGGAGAAAGAGGTTTCTTAGAGTTTCAATTATCTAGAGAATCTAATTCATCAAATCCAAATCAAATGACACTTACAGAGTTAGAACGAAAAATAAATGTTACACAAGCAAAAATAGATAAGATGTCTTCTGGAGAACTGCCTTTGAATACAATAATGTATATAGAAACAACAGCAGTTGGTATAAGTGAAAAAGATGCAGTTGACGCACTAACGAATCAATTAAATAGATTAGAAACAGTTTTTCATACATTTGATGTAAATATTTTAAGAGTAGTTGGAAGAGAGATACACACATTGTATAAATTAAATTATCTTTTATACGAACCTCAATTAATTGAAAAGTTATTCAACCATCAAAAATAATTTTATAAAATACTACTAATTTAAATAATATTATTGTTAATGATAATTGATAATCATGACGCTTTTACGTATTCAAACACTAATGAGCAATGAGATATCAAAGCGTATATTTATCACTAGACCTCCAGAACCTCCTTCAGAATTTTTATTTAATGATCCTACAAATTCAATCTTTATAGGAACAAGTAAAATTTTCAAAGTTCCTTTTACATGGACATTCTCAAATATAACTAATCCGCACATATCAGTTGTAGGTATAACCGGAGCAGGAAAGAGTTTTTTTGTAAAAACATTCATAACGAGGGCTAGTTATGTTTGGAATACAAATGCAATAATAATCGATTGGGCGGGGGAGTACATTTCATGGGTAAAACAAAGTGGCGGAAAGGTAATTGCTTTATCTAAAGGGGATTACCTAAATATAATGGACCTTTCAGGAATGAAGCCTTTAGATAGAACAAAACAAATAATGAACTCACTAGATATACTTACTGATATTTCAGCATATCCTGAACAAAGAAGGCTTACATCAGAAGCTATTGAGCAAGCTTACTTGAATATGGGCTTTCCACTAGCATCACCACCTCCTCCAGGAAAAGAACCACCAACATTAAAGGATGTATCAAAACTTCTAGATGAAAAGCTACAAGAAGGTACTTATGAGTATCCAGCCGAGCTTGAAAATGCCATATATCGTTTAAGACAGTTCTCGCGTGAAGGAGAGGATTACTTCGCTAATAAAAGCACAATAGACATAGGCAAGCTTACTACATCAGGTTTAGTTGATCTAGATTTATCTAGCCTTCCTGATGAAAGATTCAGAGCAATGGCGGCTTTATTCATACTTCAAACCTTAAAAGAAAAGATGCGTCTCGAGAGCTGGAGCTCATCAGCAGGACTAAAAACACTAGTTGTTTTAGATGAAGCATGGAAGGTAGCTAGCGATGAAAGAAGCGATGCTGTTACTATAATAAGAGAAGGTAGAAAGTATAGCTTTGGTTTAATTGTCGCATCACAAAATCCTACTGACGTTAATGAAGCAATATTTTCAAATGTAGGGACTACGTTTATGTTAAGAATTCGTTTTGAAAAGTTCATGAATTACTTACAAGGTTCATTAAACTTTTCAGATTTCATAAGAAATGAGATAAGCAAGTTGGGAGTAGGTCAAGCTGCAATAGATATGGCATTCAATACTGGTGTAAGATTTCCAAATATATTTTTAGTTGACAAAATAGTTGGTGAGTTACCTTTAGATACCTACTCAATATTTCTTTCAGATATTTTATCAGAAAAAGAACTTTCAGATACACAAATTAAAAAGGAATACACATTTGATAAAATGTCAATAAACTCTCGTTTAATTGAGTTAGGCTTCGGTTCAGATGTAATAAATAAATTAATTAAGTATATGAATCAACAAGGAAGAACAGTTGACATTAGAGACTTTATTAAAACATCTATGTCTTATGGTGTAAATAAAGATGCAATAATATCTTTTATGCGTTCTATGGGAATAAGTGACTCGATAATATTGAAGATAATGTCCTACATAGTTGTGTGATTATTTGCAAAGTACATTTGTCGTTAGTAAAATAGATATAAAAAAGATGCTTTCTCCATTAGGAGTTAGTCCTGGAAGTATAGAAGCGATGCTAAGCATAATGGACAAATCACACAAACATATAGATGCAATTGCATTTGTTGGAATGCTGCAAAAATTAGGAATAACATTAAATAAAATTGAAAATATTCTTAGAAGAATAGGAATTGATGATACTAGAATAGTTGAGATTTTTAACTCATTAGACGAGGAAAAAATAGAAGCAACATTCGGAAAAGTTGTAGACTTAAAAATCGAATAACAATATGATTTATCAGGTAGAATAAAATGGCAAAATCAAAATCAAGTTCAAAATCAAGTGATAGAAAAACATACTGTATAATGTGTGGAAAAGAAAAAAATGGAATAGAGATTAAAATCGACAATGTAATAAATACGATACGATACATAAAGAAAAAAATATTTCACACTGAAAGGAACAACCGTTTAGTTGTTTGTGAAGAATGTTACCCATCATACTCGAAAAATAGGAAAAGATTTGTTTCAAGACAACGTCTTTACATAGGTCTAGGAGTTGTATTCCTTATTTTTTCAGTATTTCTTGCTCCTAATGTGGGTTCATTTTTAATAGGTCTTGCAATTTTATTACTTCTTTATGCATTATCATTCCTTAATTACACTCCTGAGCTATCAATATCAATTACAAAAGACAAAAAAATGCTCTCGAGGTTCCTAAATACGCATAATAAAAAGGAATTGAAAAATAATACCTGAAACGTAACCAATAAATACGTTTTAGCATTAGTATTATTTGTGGTTTTTTGGCCGACGAAGTTATAATCACTCCAAAAGTTGAAAAAATAGAGATTACTGCTAAACTTAGTGGTACACTTGACGAGATAGCAGCTAAGGCATCAAAACTACCTTTTTATTCGGTATCTATGGCACAAGACTCATTATCAATAGGCATGGTAGAAAGTAGAAATATACGAAAACAACCATATCTTTTCTACATCTTCGAAATAAGAGCTGATAAAGTTTCAATAATTTACTCAATACCTAATGACATAAGCGAAAGTATGCGTCGTGCATTTGTTCTAAGGAACTTTTCGTCATTTATTGCTGGAATATCTGATGTATACGAAGTATCACAACAAGAGTTTATGCAGTATGTAGATTCAACTACAGATAAACTACTCTCGGGATTATCTCAAAATTACAGCACACTATTTAACAAATATGAATCATTACTTACTGAATACAGAGCTGTAAAAAGATTAAATATTGAGATCTCTGCATCTAATAGAAACCTTACTTTAGATTCATCTCAGTTAACTGAAGACAATAAAAAACTAAGATTAGAACTTGACAGATTACAAAAATACTCTGATGAATCATTGATGTCAATGATAGAAGACTGGATAACAGTTCATGGAAGTAGTATAGATGTTGATGAGTTTGCAAAAACATACAATCTAACATCTCCTAGAGTAGAAGATGTATTGAATAAAATGGTTTCTAAAGGTTATATTGAGTTGAGGGGTTAAGGTTGAAATATAATGTTTACATAAATACTCATTTCAAATACATTAAATCATATAAAATATTAAAAAGTGTCAAAAACAATACAAATTTCTTATCAAAGTTAGTTATGTCATTTATAGAGAAAAAAGTAATGAAAAAAGAGAGTATTTAGTTTAAATGTGTATATAAATGGTTTCAAAAAAAAAGATAATAATTGCCGGGGTGATAATAGCAGTAGCAATAATCTTGATGTTTGTATTTATTTTTGCTTATATAAACAATCTTCTTCTAAACTTAAAACCTACATATCTAGAAAATGGTAATATATCTACTTCATTATCTGTATTTTCATCAGGTCTCGCTTCATATAATAACTCATTATCCGCAGTTGCTTATGCTTACGTAAATTATAATATTAAAAATGCAACTAACTCTACATTAGGATTATATTTATTTGAAAAGAATCCATTAGAAAAAATATACCTTATAAATCCATCTAACTCTTGTTACAACTGTTTCAACTTTGGAGCTTTAAAAAATAATTTGACAACAGATTTGGCTAAATATGGTTTAATAAAAAATTCAAGCAGCTTTCAAACAATAGGTCTTCTCAATACTTCAGATGTCGCTCCTGGATCAATAGTTATAATTCCTAGCGGATTACTTCCTGCAAGCTTGCTTCCAAACACTGGTTTTTCTTCGTTAAGTACTGTTAAAAATCTAATAACATTATTTAAGGAAAATGACACTATAATTTACGTAGGGGAAAACTTTTCAAGATTAGAAGAAGACGGTCAAATTTTACTTACCTCTAATACAACCTCATCAATACTTAATCAGTATGGGATTGGGACTTATCCATTTTCAAATACAACTTTAACAAAGCCTTACAACTTCTCAAATCCTACATTTAGATTTAGCAATGGTTCTTCCGTAGGTAGCATCTCTTACATAAATTTGACTGATGGTTCAATAGTGGCATTAAGCAATGCTCCTAAATTTGGTTGGAATACTTCATCTTCATTATCTGAAGATATCTCCAGAGTAATATCTCAAAGATTTTGGATACCGATTCTTGCAGAAGGTTTTCTAAACATATCAAAAACACCAAGTTCTTCTCCATTATCTGGAAAGAACTTCATAATAACTCTTAAAAAAACAATAAACGCAACTGGAAATTACTTACAAACAGTAAACAATTCATATCCATTAATAATATCTAAAAGTACTAACGGTTACAGAACTCAAATATTCCAAGAACTTTTTAAGTTAACGTATCTGAACAAAGCTACAATCGGTTTACCTTCAATAATTGGTTATGGCCAATTAGTTCCTGCTCAAATAAGTATAAGCCCTTACTCTACAAACAAAGCGTTTAGTCTTATTGCTTACAACTCTTCATTAAAATACATATACAGTTTCCCACTTAATTTTTTCAATACTTCTTATTCAGTTTTGAAGTACAGTACCTTTGATGTACCAACCGGTCAGTACTACATAGCTTCACTTGTTGATATAAACAATAAATCATATGGAAATGCAGCGTTTTATGTTCCTTTCTTAAATATAACAACATCATCATCGGATTTCAAGAATGCAAGTTTTGTACTTAATATAATGAGTGGAAGTATACCTCTTTCAAATATGCCCTATACTATAAGTATAAACAATCAATTCAAAGAACAAGGAATAATCCATAATGGAGTTATAAACTATACTCTTCCAAAAGGAAGCGTTTTGAATTATGGTTATCAAACAATTAAATTAAGTTTAATTAATGTTAACTACTCTGTCCTTGAGTATTATCAAGCTCCTCCAGGAATTCCTCCTTTGTATATAGAGTTCGGAGTAGCAGCATTCATAATTCTTTTATTAAATGTAGTATTAAGACCTCCTAACACTGAAAACTACTTCATAGATGTTCCAGAGATGCTTCCAATAAAAAAAGAAGAAGTAACTATAAAGTCCGATCAGATAATTAACTTGTTTGATACGCTTAACTTTAAATATAACTGGAAGTATATGCCATTAACTTCAGAAGAGATAAAGCTTGGAATAAGCAGTAATATAAGAAAAGACAATATGCCAATATCAATAACACTTCAAAATACAAAACGTATTTTGTATAAGCTTTCATCTCAAGGGAAGATATACTCAACAAATAATTACTATCTTCCAACAGATTGGGTTAAAAAATCAGGACATGATTCAGAGTATTTAATAGCGTTTAGAAAGCTTAGAGACTTTTTTGTTTCTCATGCAATTCCATTTACTGATATAGACAAAGCATCAGATTGCGATATGATAGCAAACGTGCGTCAAAAAACATACAAGATATTTATTTTTTCAAAAACTTCAGGAGTAAGACCTATGAAAATAAGTAAGGAAAATAAAAATATTATAATATTTTTAAGTAATGAAGAAAAACTTAACTTTATTGATTCGCTATACTCCGTTTACGACGCAGAAATGAATGAGTTAAGATTAGCTATGTATTCTGGATATTTAGAATTAGGTGATGTACAAAATCTAATGTCTGTGTTCTCTTAAACTGATTTTAATTCTTTTTAATCTAAATAGTTTTATTGTTTTATTATTTGCTGTTTACTCATCATATTTTTCTTCTTGTTCCTCTTCTTCTGATTTGCCATCTTTTTCTTCTTCAGATTTACTTTCGCTTTCACCAAACAATTTGCTGTACTTTTTTTCAATAAGTGTTTTAAGTGAAGCTTCGATATCTTTTTGATCAGTTTCTGTTATCTCTGAAAGATCGCTAGACAACTGTTTAATATAACGCATGATTGTTTTGTATCTAGTTTCTTGGAGCTCCATTTTTCTAACTCCACTTAAGTATCTTTGAAGTATTCTTCCACAGTCCATTACTGCAAGTTTTATCTCTTCAATTATGTCGTCTTCTTTTGCAACTGCTTGTTTACCAACTCCAGAGTATGGGACATAAACACTGGAAACATTTATTAAAACACTAACTGGTTCTTCATCAAATCTTCCGATTCCATATCTCTTCCATTGTATTCCTTTTACTGCTTCTGTTATTGCACAGTTTGAACCATCAAACAAAAGAGGAACTTTATTTGCAAATCGTAAAACATTACCTTCAGCTTCAATAGAATTTCCATCTTTATCTACTTCGTTGCTTTTCTTTCCAGAGTCTCCTCCATAAGATATTCCGGCTTCTACTACAAATGGAATACCCCCTCTGAATACTTTCGGTTTTCTCTCTACTACACTTTGAAACTTCGGATTAAGTATATTCTTCATTGCTATGTCTATTTGTTTTTCTCCTATTGTAGACAATGAATCAAGTTCGGGGGCCATCCACTTTATTTGCTTAAAAACCTTTACTAACTTTTCAGCATCAGACCATTGAAGTTTGTTAGGTTCAATATCAAAGAAAATATCTGGTGCTATTGCCTTTATCTCAGCTATTTTTCCTTGAGAAACTCTTGAAAAACTTTCAACAAGAAAATCTGAAATTGTTTTCTCGTGACTTCTATGTGCAAACTCTATCAAATCATTGGTATCTATACCTAATGGGTGTGGTTTAACCTCTTTAGGTTTCTTTGGCATTTCATTAACTGCTCTTAAAAACACTACCTCTTTTCCATCGGGGTCGTTTAACTTTATCGTTGCGTGAGGATTTGACAAAACAGTTCTTTTAAGATACTCCTCGACACCGTGATCACTTCGTTCATATTTTATCTCACCGAACTCTCCAAAGACCTCTGTACCTCTTGCCATTCCTTCTATTTTTTTCATATCGGTTATCAATGGTTTGTTTGTTTTAATCTCTAAATCAACATTACATTCATAGCCTTCCTTTTCATTAGAAGATCTAATTGTTATTGGTTTACCTGTTGTTATCTTTGAAAATAATGTACAACCCGAAGCGCCTATACCTTGCTGACCTCTTTGCTGAACATACCTGTGAAACTTAGTTCCTGCTAAAACAGTTGCAAATACTTTTCCGACAAGCTTCGAAGGTATACCCGGGCCATTATCTCTTACACTTATGGAGTACTTTCCTTCATCTATTGTTTTTATAGTTACATCTATGTCTGGTAAAATTCCTGCTTCTTCACACGCATCTAATGAGTTAGTAACATATTCGTGAATTATTGTAGTCATTGATCGAGTTTTTCCAGAGTAACCCAACATCTGACTATTTTTTCTAAAGAACTCTGATATTGAGTGTTCCTTAAACTCCTTAAAAATTTCCTCTGATTTAACATGTTCTGCCATAATATCATCTATACTTTTTCCTAAGGCTCTCCATAATTCTGTAAGCTTTTTTATGAGTTCCTCCTTCTACTATGACTTGAAGCGCAGCTGTAGCTATGTTTAATTGCTCTGTAGTGCCTATCATTCCTAGGGTGTTGTCTTGTAAAGCAATTACAGCACCGCTAACATCTTCTATGTAATTTTTAGTCTTTCCAGCTGTGCCTATTACTCTAGCCTTTATTCTGAGTAGCTCGGAATCCTTTTTAATCAGGTCCTTTAAGTCAACATACTTGAAGTAGTAATCATCATTTAATAATTTGTAAGCGTGATTAAGCGAGAATCCCATCGATATTGCGATAAGTATATTTTTTAAGTTATATTCGTCATAAGGCTTTCCATCTATCTCTATCCTAGCTTCATCTAGTATATCTATTTTGCACTCTAGCCTTTTTTCAAGTTTATCTATTACTTTTGAGATTCCTGATATCTTTTTGTTCGGTATAAACACTATCTCCATTAAACTCTCCATCTTTGGTACATAAATTGAGTTAAACAATTTAGATGTACCTTCGCCTTAGGTATATAGTAGTTATTGTTAATTATTAATAAATCTTTCCTGTATTTAAGGTATTTTCTTTACATCTGCATTTATGTGAAGTACTCTATATTTTTATAAATTATCCATAACTATCAATATGAAAAACATATAACTAACTAGGTAATTCTATGGTAGAAAAATCAACCTCTATTTAGAATTAGGACTGAAAAACCTAAAGCCATTTCTAATTCAAGCATTTAATACTGAAACACACATACTTCTAATACATAGATTTGATGAAAACACTCCATTTACATTTAAACAAGCTAGGGAATACCACTTCGATAAACATACAATGTTATCTACAGTTGGTGTTAAATCAATTTTATTAATTACTGAAAACAATACAGTTCAAGTTCAAACATCGAACGATCAAACTCTAAGTTCTCATATATTAATCTTAGAGGCACACCGTAAACATGCCTTTGATGTCATTAAAAAGACTTAAATCACTAAGAAGACATAGACATTAAAAGAACCACAGTTAATGAATCATTCATGATTCTTCTTTTTTACCATTTTTTAACAATAAATTTTAACATATTTTCTTTTTGTCCTCTAAGACCTCTGTGTTTCATGTATATTATATTGTGATTCTTTTACGATACCTTTATATATCTTTCTTTATTATAATATGATTGAATCGTGATTGTTTCAAGATAACTCTGTATAAGGTTCATGAACTTCATGGTTTTCAAAGATGCATTAACATGGCAAAAACTCAAAAAAGAATGGAAAAGGAGCTTTTATCACTAAAGCACGAGTTAGCCATGCTTTCAAATAAGGGAAAGACAGTTCCTTCAGAAACAGATGTTAATGCTTTATTAAAATACATATTAGAAGAAAGAGAAAAAACAAACAAACTTTTATACTCACTAACTGAAAAAATTAAAAAACTTGAAGAAGAAATTGGAGAAGAGTATGAAGCAGAGGATATGCCATATGACCAAATGATGGCAGGTAAATCTGCATCTGCTCCGTTGTTAAACAGAGAAATAGCATTGTCAACATTAGATGTTAAAATATTGAACTTCGCACAATCGAAAGGAATGATCTGCGCAGAGGACTTAAAGACAGAGATGAAGTATAAAGGAAGAAATGCAGCGTGTGCAAGACTCAATAAATTATTCAAGCAGGGTCTATTAGACAGATTCCAGCTTGGTCACAAAGTTTATTACAAATTTGATGCTGGCAAGGCGACCAATACACTTATTATATCACCTCCACGGTAGATGGTAAGGCCTGCCTCCACAGCGGGCTTGCCATCCTTTTTCTAACTTGCCACTAAATTATCTTTAAATTACTTTGCGTGTTATAAAGTTATGATTATATGAAAGCACTTGTAATAACGCATATAGCAGATTTAGATGGAATTTTAAGCGGAGCATTAATAATGCGTAAATATAACTTAAATAAAAATGATATTTTATTTGCCGATTACAACAAAGAAAAACTTTTAGAAATAGAAAAGATGTTTAATAAAAAAATAAAAAAAGGAATGTCTCTTTTTATAACTGATATAGGTGTTAATACCTCTACAAGTGATATCTTCAAACGAATGATTTTAAAGGTCAAAAAAAATAAAGGAAAGGTTTTTTGGTTTGATCATCATACATGGAGTGATGAAATGGTTAAAAAACTTGCATCTCTTTGTGATATAGCAGTTGTAAATGAAAATAAATTATTTTGCGCAGCAGAGATAACAGCTAAAGAGTTAGCGTTAAAAGATAACTTCACAGAAAAACTTTTGAAGATAGTTCACATGTCTGATTTTAACATTAAACCTAAGGACAAAAAAATAAAAACATTCATCGGTTCTTATGTTTTAAGCACTACTTATTATGCATCTTTTAACGACAAAAAAAGACAACAAATAACAAGAGATATAGCTGAACAGTTAAGCAATGAGGTTCCATTACCTGTGTTCCTTGTAAAAGACGCAAAGAGGTTTGAAAGAATAAATAAAGAGTGTTTAAAGGAGTTGCCAAAAACAATTAAAAAATCAGGAATCTCTGCTATTGGTTTTACTAAATATGTATCGACAAATCAAGCTTGTGAAGCAATACAAAGTTTTGCAAATGTTGATATAGGAATTTATGTAAATACAGAAACTTACAAAGCTCATTTAAGAAGTAAAACTGCTGATTGTTCTGTACTCTCACGTTCTTTCGGTGGTGGAGGACATCCACATGCTTCAGCATTTGAGATAAATAGAAAACAATATAACTTAAAGTTAAAACAAGACAGAGAAAAAGTTTCTAATGCAATACTAAAAAGAGCTTCAGAGTTATTGTAATACGCCAAATCCAGATAACTTCCATCTCTGGCTAAAGTTTCTTAATACTGAGATCTTTGCTGATTCATCAATACATGCTACTCTGTTTAATCTAATCTCTAATGTATTTCTTTTTAGTTTTGTAATATATCCGACAAATGTTCCTGTACCTATTCCTAATAATAACTGTTCATTTTCTTTGAACGCTTGTTTTGGTATATCTGATCTGTTTAATGAAGTATAATTTATTGTTATTTTATTTACTACATCCGGAAGTGTTCCTGCCTTTCCTATTATCTGTCCTACTAATCCGTCTGCTTTTGTAATCGAAGGATCACACTCTGTACCTACAGCAATCAAACCTCCTGCTATTGCTGAACTTAACTTTTCACTACCCGCTGATAATGAATCTATTTTTGTAATTATTGGAGAGTAGTTATCTTTTTTCTGAGGATTAAGATTAACTCCAGGACGCATCTCTACCTCATCTCCTTCTTTAAATATACCTCTTATTATTGAACCTCCGACAACTCCCCCTACTATGTTATCTATTTTTGTACCTGGTTTATTAATATCAAAAGATCTAGCAACATTCATCACTGGATTAGATGTAGTGTCTCTTTCCGGAACCTTTATCTTTGCCAACTCTTCTAATAAAGAATCTACATTTATTCCCTTGTTTGCCATTATTGGTATTATTGGAGCATCTTCAGCTGTACTTCCCTTTAAGAATGCTTTTATCTGATTATAACTTTTTTCAGCCTTCTCCCTTCCTACAATATCTATCTTTGTTTGTGCTACAATCACATTCTTAATTCCTAAAGCATTTATTATCATTAAGTGTTCTTTAGTCTGAGGCATTGGACAAGGTTCAGCAGCTGATATTACAAAAAGAGCACCATCAATAATGCTTGAGCTAGCTATTGCTGTAGCCATAAGTGTTTCGTGTCCAGGCGCATCTAGTAGTGAAATCTTTCTAAAAGGAGAAGCTACCTTACCATCTACGCATGTCTCTTCTACAGTGAATTTATCCCCCGCTCCACACTTTCTTATTAGCATATCGGCGTAGCCTAGCTTTATTGTCATACTTCTTTTCAAGCTTTCGCTATGTACATCTGTCCATGTGTGAGTCAATGCGGAAACTAGCGTTGTTTTACCATGGTCTACATGGCCTAATGTTCCTATATTGAGCTCACTTTGGTTATTCATCAATTCAACTATTACTCACTTTTCTCCTTTGGTTTGAAAAGCTCTTCGTGTGGCTTTGAGCCAAACTGTTCTATAACTGTGTTTATCTGAACTGTGTCTGGACCTATTGTGTTTCCTCTTACTAGCTTTCTAGCTCTGTAGCCTTTCTCTTTTACTCTCATTCCTACTCCAAAGTTTATCAAAGCCTTTGTTTTTCTTATTCCGTCTATTTCTTTTCTTGATGGAGCTCCTGAAGAATCGCTTAAACCAGTTATCTTTAATTTAAAGCCATCTAATCCTGCAGAAGCGCCTTCTATCTCCTCTCCAATCATCTTTCCTATTAATTGGCCTTCTCTTTCCTTTGGAATTTGGGCGTGTCCTGTTTTTCCTGTCTTTCTATCTGAATAAACAATTTGCATTTTTTCACCTAAATTAATATTATCTGTATTTTATTTACACTTCTCTATTATTTAACTCTATTTGAATACTGAAGTGTTATCTATACATGCTATCTGGTTCTTCCTTGAATCTTTTAATTCTATCACTTACTTCTTTAGGTACTGCTGGTCTTACTTCTTTCAATGCTTTTATGAAGTCTTCGCCCTTTACAATATCCCTATTATTTCTTATTGCATTCATTCCTGCTTCTCTACATATATTCTCTAACTCAGCTCCTGTATAATTTTCTGTATTTTCTGATATTTTCTCTAAATTAACATCTTTATCTAAAGGCATCTTTTTTGTATGCACCTTTAATATCTCAAATCTTGCTTTTGAATCTGGCATTGGTATCTCTATTATTTTATCGAATCTTCCTGGACGTAAAAGTGCAGGGTCTACCTCTTCAGGACGATTTGTTGCTCCTAAAACTACGACATTTTTCAACTCTTGTAAACCGTCCATCTCTGTCAACATTGTATCTACTACTCTTTCTGTAACTCTTGTGTCATCTTCTCCTGAACCTCTTGAGTGCGCTATCGCATCTATCTCGTCAATGAAAATAATACAAGGTGCAGCTAATCTTGCCTTTCTAAATATCTCTCTTACTGTTTTTTCACTTTCTCCTACGTATTTACTTAATACTTCGGGTCCTTTTATCGATATGAAGTTTGCCTCTCTTTCTGTTGCTACTGCTCTTGCAAGCATTGTCTTTCCAGTACCTGGAGAACCTACCAACAAAACACCTTTTATTGCTCTTATTCCTAACTTTTCAAACTTTTGTGGTTCTTTAAGAGGCATCTCAACAGCTTCTTTTATCTCTTCTTTTACGTTTTCAATACCTCCTATATCTTTCCAATGTACATTTGGTCTCTCGACAAATACCTCTCTAAGTGCACTTGGTTGAATATTTTTCAAACCTTCCATGAAGTTGTCTCTTGTAACAGTTAAGTTTGCTAAAACATCTGCAGGTATACTTTGTTTATCTACTATGTTTGGAAGTATTGTTCTTAATGTTGCCATAGCCGCTTCTTTAACTAACGCATTCATATCCGCTCCTGTGTATCCGTGAGTTACATTTGCTAACTCATCTAAATCTACATCTTTTGCAACAGGCATGTTTCTAGTATGTATTTGTAATATTGTTTTTCTTGAGTTTCTATTTGGTACTCCTATCTCAATTTCACGATCGAATCTTCCCGGTCTTCTTAAAGCAGGGTCTATTGCGTCAGGACGATTTGTTGCCGCTATTATTATTACTTGACCTCGTGGTGGCATTCCATCCATAAGTGTCAATAACTGTGAAACCATTCTTCTTTCTACTTCATTTGTTGCGTCTTCTCTTTTAGGTGCAATGGCATCTATCTCGTCCATAAAAATAATTGTCGGTGCTTTTTCATTTGCACTCTTAAATATCTCTCTTAATTTTTCTTCACTTTCTCCTACGAACTTACTTACTAACTCTGGTCCTGATATTGTTATAAAGTTTGCATCGCTTTCATTAGCAACAGCTTTAGCTAATAATGTCTTTCCAGTACCTGGTGGTCCGTATAACAAAACTCCTTTTGGCGGATCAATTCCTAATCTTTCGAATAACTCAGGATATCTTATTGGTAACTCTACCATTTCTCGTATCTTTTGTTTTGCGTCGTCTAATCCACCTATGTCTTCATAGTGCACATCAGCTATCTTAACTAATGACTCTGAGACTGGTTCATCCTTTACGACTAAATTTGTATTACTTGTTATCTTTACTATTCCATGCGGGATTACTTGAACCACTAAAAAGTTGAAAACTAAACCGAACATAGGTATTGGTATTGAGTCTCCTTTTGCCAATGGTCTTCCTTCCAATCGTCTTTTTGCATACTCTGGGAAATCTGGTGAAAGTGGAGGTCTTTGACTAGGAGGTGGTGCTAATGTTACCTTTTCTGCATCTTTAACTTCTCCTTTTGATACAAATATTTTATCTCCTATACCTACTCCTAAATTTTGTCTTAAATAACCATCAATTCTTATAAAACCTAAACCTTCATCACTTGGGTGTGCTGGTCCAACTATTGCTGCTGTTGATTTTATCTTACCTTTTAACTCAACTATGTCTCCTGAGTTTATATCTAAAGCTCTGCGTGATTTGCCATCTACTCTTGCTATGCTCTTCCCTGAGTCTGTAACAAGTGCGTCTGCAACTGTAAGCTCTATTATATTAACCATATTTTCGGCACCAAAGTAATAGTTATAAATATTTGTTAAAAAACTTATATATACTTTTGCTTACAAATTTACGTTAACAAGAAAGTGTTTAATTTAATTGAAAAGTCAACCTTAAATTCGAATAAATTATATATCTTTCCTTATAATAATATATAAAGTATTAATTTGTGTTAGTTATGGGAAAATTTCCACTGGCAGATGAAGCCTTGACAAACATTTGGCTATGCAGAAAGTGCAAAGCAAGAAATAAAGCAGGAACCTTAAAGTGCAGAAAGTGCGGAAGCACGTACATGCGTGTTAAGAGAAAAGATAAGATGGCTAAGAAGTAAGCCTATTTAATATTTAAGATAATAAGTGATTTTATGGCAGAATTAACACCTATAGAAAGTATGATTTTAGAAGCAATGAATGAACTAGGAGCGGTTAGCGATGAAAAGAAGAAAACAGCAGATGACATAGCAAAGAAATGTAATAGACCAAAAAGTATGGTAACAAATGCATTAGTTACAATGTCACAGAAAGGAGCAATAAAGAGAGTAGTAAGAGAAAAAGCATCAGGCTATTACGTATTAAAATAATAAGTAATTAGAGATAATTAACTGATGATATTATGGAATCTGATAGTATAGAGTTTTCAGCGAAATACAAAAACTGGGTAGCTATAAGAAAGATGACTATACATCCCGATACAAAAGCAGAAGAGATAGCATTTTCTTTGTCTGGTATAAGACAATCTATAGATAAAAAAACCTTTGAGTTTTTGGATATAGACACAGCTTCTTTAGACGCATACTCTGAGAAACTAGCAGGATCAGTTAAAAAAAGTATCGGAGGTTTTTCTGAAGCTTTACTTAAGTTTTCATCACCAGAAGCAAAAGCAGCAATTGAAAAAGCATGCGAAAAGAAACCTGAACATATGGCATTTGCTCGCGTATACTTAATAAGAAAAATAGCACAACTTCTTAATCTTGATTTTGATGTAAGTCAAGAGGCATTATCAAAAATATATCCAAAGTTGAAGGTTCCAAAACCAAAAGGAAGAATGCCAAAAGCATAATTAAGCTTAAATCAATCTATAAATATCATAAATGAAAACATATTATACATCTTAACGGGGAGTTAGGCTAGCTTGGTAGGCTTTCAGGTTTGGGACCTGACGACAGGAGTTCAAATCTCCTACTCCCCAAATCTTATGTGGGGTATAGGTATCTGAGAGAAATGTTACAATTTAAAGGAAATAAACTTCTTACTCTCTTTTCAAAGATATTACTTCTGTGTCTGTTTTTATTCCAACGACTAACTGTGCAACTGTTGACTGATCATAAACTGCACGCATTGTGTATCGTGCGCGATTTGTATTTGCGTTGTTGTCATTTTCTACTCTGAGCATTAATGGCACATCTCCAATTATTTTATTCCAAACTAAAGCTGTGTTTTCTACATCTCCTTTTCCAGAAGTTAAAGTACCATCTTCATTTACTGTATAAAGTCCAGCTTCTAATGTATTTTTATCCTTTAAGTAGAATCCTCCCTTACCTAATAACCTTTCTTTTAATTCTGGAGTTTTAATAACTTCTTTTAAGATTTCATTATGTGTTACTGATCTTAAATCATGTACATCAAGTAATCTGTCTGAGCCTTTGTAATTTGCTTTTGTTTCAGCTACAAATACTCCTGTGTTTTCTATATTAGAAAACTTTGCTATGTGATTAATCACAATTGTTTTAATTGGCATATTATCAAAGTATTTATTTGCATTTCTTAATATTTAACTCTATCTATTTTTTGGGCTTTGTAGATTTATATGATAAGGATTAAGAAAGAATTTTTGAGACTTATTTATTACTTATATCTCAGCAGCAACTTCATTTCTTCTTAGGAAAGGAAGAGTCCATGGTGGATTATACCGCATTAAGAAAATTCGTTTTGATTTTATCTTATTTTCTTTTAATATCTTCTTTAACTCTTGTGTTTTATTTGATGTTACATTATCATTTATTCTTCCTGAAAATCTTAAGACAACTAACTTCATTACTTTTTTCTCTTCAAAAGATATATTATTTTTCAGTGGTTTTGGTAAGGTTTCAATTTTATACTTTTTAGGCATTATGAAACTCATTGAAAATGTTTCTTTATTGTTCTTTTCATTTTTTGATGTTAATACCGGAGCTGTCATCTTTATTTTTTTACCTTCTTGATTGCCACCAAAAATATACTTGGCCAATAAACCAAATACACTGTACTCATCTTCTTTATTTTTTGTAGCTGTTATAAGAATAAGATTTTTATACTGTCTAAGCTCAGCATTACCATATCTTTTTAAAATTAAATAATCTGGAGCTTCTACCATTTAATCAATTTTCAATGTTCACTTCTCCAAATCAATCAATAAATTATTTACTTATTTTCAAATGAAGTTCAGTCCGTATCTTAATACCAACCACGAACCTTCATCGAAGCTGCAACTCTACCTACTGCGATTATATATGCTGCCATTCTGGGACTTATCTTTTTACCATATGATTTGTATTCTGTTTGCGTTTTAATTACATCCTTAAATGACTTTGTTATTATTGCATCTAATCGTTTGTAAACATCTTGTTCAGTCCAGTAGAAGCTTTGGAGGTTTTGAACCCACTCGAAGTAAGAAACTATAACGCCTCCGGAGTTTACTAAAAAGTCTGGAAGATCAAATATTCCTTTATCGAATAGAATTTCATCCGCTCCTGGTGTTACCGGACCATTTGCAAGCTCTAAAAGTATCTTTGTGTTTATTTTATCAGCGTTCTTTTCAGTTATTTGATTTTCTATTGCAGCTGGGATTAATACATCAACATCTAACTCTAAAAGTTCCTCGTTTGTTAACTTCTGTGCTCCTTTATAACCATCAATACTTCCAGTTTCTTTTTTAGCTAACTTTAACTTTTGATAATCTAATCCTTTTTCACTATATATTGCTCCAGAAGAGTCACTTATTGCAACAATTTTAGAACCAAACAATCGTTTTGACAAATCAAATGCGAAGTTTCCTGCATTTCCAAAACCTTGTATGGCTATTCTTGCTTTTTTAAGATTTATTTTTTTAAGCTTAGCAGCTTCTCTTAAAACATACATTCCTCCCATAGCTGTGGAATCGAAACGTCCAGCTGAACCGCCTACTTCCAATGGCTTTCCTGTTATTACTCCGAACTCATTATGTCCTACTAGATTACTATATTCGTCCATCATCCAGGCCATCTCTTGAGGAGTTGTGTACACATCAGGAGCTGGAACATCTACCTTAGGTCCTATGAACTCTCCTATAGCACGTATATAACTTCTACAAAGGTTTTCTAGCTCTACGTCGTTTAGCTCCTTAGGGTTGCATATAACTCCTCCTTTTCCTCCACCATAGGGAATATCGGCTAGTGAGCACTTCCATGTCATCCAAGCCGAGAGAGCCTTTACTGTATCTATAGTTTCTTCAGGGTGAAATCGTATACCTCCTTTAGCCGGACCTCTAGCTGTATTGTAATGCACTCTAAAACCTTTGAACACCTTTGTTTTACCATCACGCATCTTTACAGGAATATTTACAACTAATGTACGCATAGGTTCGCTAAGTATAGCATACGCTTCTTTATCTAATTTCATTATATCTGCAGCTTTTTTAAGTTGCTGCTGAGTTATTCTAAAAGGGTTTAGTTCTTCCATTTATCTCACCATCTCATTCATAATATCAACACAAACAGAGTCTATAATTGTTGCTATTTCTTTCGGTGTTTTTTCACTCATCAACTCATTTGCAATTGTTTTATCAATTCCTTTATTTTTTATATCTTCTACAATCTTCTGAACATCTTTAGAGTACTTTTTGTTAAGATATTTACTAACAGCAACCTGCACTACTCCTAATTCTTTTGCTATTTTTTCTTGAGTCCAGCCATACTCACTGTTCATGGTTTGTGCTACAGTTGCCCTTACTGCTGGGAGTATAAACTTTATTATTGTAGCACATTCTTGGTCCATTACTCATCAACAATTCCTAATGAATCTTTTATACCTTTGAAAAATCCTTTTTTACCTCTATGCATATGTTCAGGTACTTCTTCTTGATCTTCATCTTCTTCTACTTCCTCATTTTTTAACGTTCTTTCTACTCGTTGTGTTCGAATTTCTCCACTTTCGTGAGGCTTTACTGTATGTCTATATTCTTCTTTATTCTTTTTCAAATGCGTTTCTATAACTCTACCTGTATGAGTTTCCTTTAATGGTCTTAACATACTTGTATGGACATTAGCTTCAGTGCTCAAAAGAATTACATTTACATTATTCTTTTTTGCTAACTCAACATCTAACTCTGTACTACACGATGCAGCTCTTATTCTTTTATCTCTATTCAATGAAATACTCGCTCCTATTCCATCATTGACATAAGCGACTACTAAACCATAACCTTTTTCTAAACTATCGGTTATTGTTTTGGTAATTCCTGAAACGTCATCATGATTTAATGACTTTCCAACAACTCCAAAATTTAACTCTGAAAAGAAATCAATTGTATCTTCTAGTTGTTCCCCATTCCCTATCACTAGTAATTTCATTTTATCACTTATTTATTAGATTTATTAGAATTATAACTTTTTAAAGGTTTTTTAAAAATGCATATTTTAGTTATAAATAAGAATTTTACCTATACTTATTAATATTATGCTGTATCATAAATATAATAAGGTGTTTATTTGAGAGGAAAAGAACCACTTGTAACATGCGACAGTTGCGGTAGAAAGATGCCAAGAAACAAAGGCGTAGTATTTGAAAAAGTTATACGTTTCGGAGGAGATCCTGCAGCACAAATAACTGCAAAGTTCATGTCAACTAGAAAACTTTATTACTGTATAAGTTGCGCAAAGCACAGAGGAATATTCGAAAAGAAAAAAGAAGCAGCTGAAAGAGAAGCACGAAGAAGAATGCAATAGGGGTTAAAGCTTGACAATAAATCCTGATGATCTTCTAATATTCAAAAAAAGAAAAGCATCAGGGTCAAGCAAGGACAAAGAAGAAGCTAAAGATAATAAAGAACAACAAAAGGATAATAACAATACAACAGAAATAAAACAGCAAACTCCTAATAATGCAGTAACTACTCCTAATGTTGATGCTAAACCAACACAAACAACTCAATCTGTAGAATCCTCACAACAAACTTCTACTACTAATACTCAAACCACTGTAAATAATGAAAATAATCCAGTAAGTACAGCTCCAAAACAAGAGTCACAGGTACAAAGTAAAAACATTAAACCTGCAAAACCTCCAAAGCCTATGAAAAAAGGTAAAGCAGAAAAGAACAAAGTTCAAACTACTCCTTCTAAACCAAAAACACAAGAAGAAGTATTAAGTGAAAAGTTATTCCAAAATAAATCACAGTCTTTAGATAATGGTATTAATCAAAAATTAAGTAAGGAATCAAACTCACTTAATTTAGGAAAAACAAATGAGTACAGTGATTTAGAAAAGAATCTATTGACTGAAAAAGACCTGATGACTACTGGAACTATTTCAACATCAAACTTAGAAACAGTTAAAGAAGACATTAATAAAACACATTCTGTAAATGGTTTATCTTGTATAAATCACCCATGGAGAAGTGCATATGCACTTTGTAATTACTGTCATAGACCTTTTTGTTATGCTGATCTTGCAAAAGAAAATAATAAGAATTATTGTTTAGAAGACTTGGATCAAATAACTAAAACGCAAACAGTTCTAGTTAAAAAAGATTTTATTTATGATTATGTTGCATCGATATTTCTCTTTGCAGTGGCTGGAATATTTCTTTTCTATGCTTATCAACAAATCCATTATACTACATTAAACTTTTTCAATAGTTTGTTCTCTTTAGGTTTAATTCCATTTATAAAAACATTAAGTTTAAGTTATATTTATCAATTGCAAAATCCTCTGATAGTTTTATTCAGTGTAATTGCAGGAATATTGCTTTTAGTTAAAAGAGAAAAAGCAACTATAACATCTGCATTAATTTTAGTTATAATCTCGATGGTTTTGAGTTATACATTCTTAATAAGCAATACTTATTACTTCTTATATTCATTCATATCTTGTGTAGTTTGTATGTCTATAATAGCATTGGGCAAGATGAATAATATAGGTAGCTTACACGTCGCAGAAGTAACTGAAGGAATAGAGTGGCCAAGAGTAGAAACATTCTAATTTTATTAATGTTTTTTTATTTTAAAATTATTTTATTACTTTTATAATTTTATTAATTAGATTATTAATGTAAAAATAGTAAAAATAAAAGAAAGATCAAAAGACACAATCAACAAGAAACTTATCTTCTCTTCTTTCTGCTTATTCTTCCTTTTCTATTCATTTTTGTTCTTGCTATGTATCCATTCTTGTCAACGAAGTACAAGTAGCCGTCTACTCTTGAGACCTTTTCTGATCCAACCTTTGACTTTTTACCTCTTGGGTTGTTCTTCATTGGAGTTCTCCATGCGTATCCGTCTTTTCCTACAAAGTAGAGATAACCGTCCTGTCTTTCTACTTTTTCCTTCGTCATTCTTTCATTCATTATTTTCACCATTATCTAATATAACATATATCTTTTTATATATATCGTCGTATTTACGTCATTAAAATATAAAGTCAATATTATAACAGTTTTTTAAATCTTCTTTATTATTATATAATTGATTTTATGATAGAAATAACTCTCAATAAGCAACAAAGCATCTCAGGATACAATATAATAGAAGCATTTCCAGGTATTGGATTAGTAGGACCAATGGCAGGAAGCTATATGATAGAAAAATTAAACCTAGAATATGTAGGTAGAATAGAAAGCGAGTTGTTTCCTCCTATAGCAGCTATACACAAAAACACTCCTATGTTTCCTGCAAGAATATACAAATCAGAAAAATATAAATTATTACTATTTATCTCAGAGTTTACAATACCTCCCACATTAGTTCACCAATTATCAGATGAGCTACTTGCATTTGCTAGAAAGTACTCTATAAAACAGATAATCTCCGTTGGAGGTATGCCTTCACAAAAACCTTCACAAGAGATATACATAACATCTAGTGACAAGGACATTATGAAAAAAGCAGTAAAAACAGGATTAAAATCAATTCCTGAAGGTGTAGTTGCTGGAGTAAGCGCTGGACTTCTAGTAAAAGCTCCACAGTTTGGAATATCAACATTAAATATTTTAGTAGAGGTAGACCCTTCCTTGATGGACCCTATAAATGCCGAAAAAGCAATAAAAGGTTTAAATAAGATACTAGACATAAATATAGACTTAACGGAACTTGATAAAGAAGCTAAAGAAGTAGAGTCAAACATCAAAGAGATGCTTAAAAAAGTAAAGGACTCACACGATAACTACGCAGCTAGCGACAATGTTTCTGAACAAGGACCCTCAATGTACGCATAAACTAACCTTTATGCAGGGGTGGCAGAGTCTGGTCTGGCTCTTAAAAGCCACGGAAAAACGCGCAGGACTTAAGATCCTGTGGCTTAGCGCCTTCGTGAGTTCAAATCTCACCCCCTGCAATTTCTATTTTTTAATTAAACTTCGGATACTTTGCAAAAGCAATACTTTAAATATTTTTTAGAGTATTTCTTATTGATTATATGGTTAAAAAAGCTACTGTCTCTATAATAGTAATAATACTTATTGCAGCTGTTATCCTATTCACTACATACTCTCCAAAAACAACCACATCATTTAACTCTTCCCATAAAACAATTTCAATATACGCAAATTACCTCTTCTCTCTTCCTTATGGGACAAATGCTCTTGAACTAAATTATACTAACTTTGAGGTTTACTCAAACAACTCTGGTAAAATAATTCCTGTGAATGTTGTTTCAAAAGGAACTTTAATATTTTCAAATGTTCCAAACTCAAGTACTTTAATATCATCAATATACATTCCACAAAATGCATCAATAGCATCAATCTCAATGAATATTTCAAATGAAACAATAGAGATTAACAATACAAAATACGCTGTAAATATTCTTAATAAAACGCTTTATTCAAAAACAATAAACACTGGAAATAATGGTGGAAATCAAAGTGTAATACTGCAAATATCTGGCTCAATAATACCTGTATTTTCACAAAACAAGATAAACTTCTTTTCCTATCAATCTTCAGTATCGTATGAAAATTACTCAATGTACAAAAAAGAATTTCCTAAAACTATCTCTACTCTTTCTTTAATAAAGTATAATTTATCAAGCGCTAATAATTATACAACATTTAGTTTAACATTAAAAAATAATGCATCTAATATTATTAAAATAAAAAGTATTCAGTTATTAGGTAAATTAAACTTAGTAAATAAATATAAAAATCTTAATATAAATTTATCTGATATTAAAAAATTATCAAATATAATTAATTATACATTTTTAAACTCAAGCATAAACAAGGTTAGTAATAATGTAACGTCTCCTACAATAACAGCAGAGCTTTCTAGTTTTCTTAATTATCTTAAACCAATAACGTCTCAAGTTTCATCAACAACTACAAAGAGTATCCTTTCAGGAATAAGTGGTTATATAAATAAAAATACAACTTCATATTTAATATCGCAATTAGAAAGTATCAACTACTCTAAATTATCAACAAAAATTGGTTTGAACACAACAAATGTTTCTAAATTAAGTAACAATATAAGTACAACTATTTCTAACATCAAAAATGATTATTTATCTTCTTTAGATCAAAAAGAAGCGCAGTTAAATTACACAACGTTTATTCCATTAAATAATGATACATTAATTTTAATTAATTCAAATGGATCTAAACTAAGTTCTAATACATTAACATTATTGCCTAACGAAACAATCACATTAAAGTATTACGGAGAAATAACATTTGCAAGCAATAATATATTTATACCCATAACTAATAATAATTATAAAATATGGCTAATTGGCGATAATGGTCTTGTTTACAATTATAATGTTTCTGCTTCATAAGTGATAATATGGGTTTATTCGATCTGTTTGGAAAAAAAGATGTGTCTGAAGATATAAGTAAAAAACTTCCATTTATTCTCGTAACTGAGTTTGTTCCTTATAGGTTAAAATCTAAGGAAAAAAATAACTGTACCTTAAATGTAAGAATAAAGAACTTAACAAAAGAACCAGTTTTAAGTTCTATTGTTATTGAGGTTCCTAAACAATTAAGTTTTGATGCTATGGGAATTTCAAAACAAAAAGAAGTAAAGATTGGAAACCTAGCTCCTAACGAAGAGAAGTTTAGCTCAATAGATATTCATGGCGGTGTAGGAACAGATAAAGGTAGCTACACAATAACAATGACTGCTTTTGTTCATTACAGAGATTACGCACATGTAATAAATGAAATGAGAAAGAGAGCTGTACTAGAAGTAATATAACTTTAGCTTACTCTTCCTTTTCTTTTTCTTCTACTTTTAATTTTTCTATTATGTCTTGTATTTGTAAGGCTATGCCTTTTCCTTTAGGTGTTAAAGAAATAGTTTTAATTTTTCCATGTCTTTCGTAAGAAATCAATCCTAACTTTTCACATGACGCTAAAAACCTACTAGTATGTACATAAGTAACTCCTGTGATCTTAGCTAAATCAGATATATATGGTTGTTTTTCTTGTTTTAAAATGGCTAAAAGTATTCTAATTTGTTTATCTTTGAACAATAAAATACCATTTTTTGAGTCCATCTAATCAATCTTTCAATTTTTATAAGGGTAATTAAATAACATTTATTTCTTAGATAAGTATATAAATATAAGTCATTATATATTTTTAGATATTCCAACTCGGTGTATAGTATGGTAAAATATATGATAGCAGAACAGCTCGTAGGTAAGGAAGTGGTAACCAGTGATGGTTTTGATTTGGGCAAGTTTGTAGATGCTGAAATTAATGAAGGCAGCGGCAAATTAAATCTATTAATAATAGAGCCTAATGTTGATAGCGAACTAGTAAGTAAGATGTCAGTTAAGAGCGGAAAGTTAAGCGTTCCTTACTCTAGTGTATTAGCAGTAAATGACTTTATAGTAGTCGAAAGAAAAGGCTTAGTATAAAGGTGATCGAATTCTTATTGCCGGCGGCGATGAAGCAGGCCGCGGCGCCGTTCTTGGCCCGTTAGTTATAAGCATTGTAAGTATCTCTAAAGGCAAGGAAAGTAAGTTAGCAAAGATAGGAGTTAGAGATTCTAAGATGCTTACTAAACGCAAGCGAGAGTTTCTTTTTGATGAAATATACTCAATTGCAGATGAGATAAATATATATCAAATAACTAACGGAGAAATAAATACTGCGATGTCTAATAAAATATCTTTAAATGAGTTAGAAGCACTTAACTTTGCAAAGTTAATAGACTCTATTAAAAAAACACCTGAAAAAATATTTCTTGACTCTCCTGATGTTATATCAGAAAGATTCGGGGTTCGTGTAGGTTTCTTTTCTAAAAATAAAATAATAGTTGACGGAGTTAAGTACACTCAAGAAGAACGTAAAACAAAAGACAAAATAAAAATTATATCACAACATAAAGCAGACTCAAGATATCCAGTTGTTTCAGCTGCAAGTATAATCTCAAAAGTAACTAGGGATAGAGAAATAGAAAATATAATTGATGAAACTGGAATTGCAATAGGCTCAGGATATCCCTCAGATTCTTACACTATTTCTGCAATAAGAGAAAACTTGGGTACAGGTTCATTGATGCCTTATTTAAGACACGAATGGCACACAGTTAAAAACATACGCCAATTAAAAATAGAAGACTTTTTATTTAAAAAATAGTTTTGTTCTCTTAAAACCGAATTAAAACCTAATCATAACCTAATCGAATGGATACGTATTTATAAATGGTATGTCATACTTTAAAAGATTCAATGAGCAAGATAGGTAAGACAAAGAAGGACATCCTTAAGATTCTCTCAAAGAAGCAACAGACCATAACTGATGTTAGCCACATTTTGAATCTTTCTCCATCTACTGTGAAGCAACACTTCGATGAGTTAGTCCGTATGGGTGCGATAGTACAGGTTGAAAATGAGTTTATCAAAAGATGGAAATACTACAAAACAACGCCATCATTCAATATAGATAATTTCAAAAAAGAAAAAACAATGGCAAATGTTATACCTTATGCAATAGGCTCGATAATAGTCATCGCATTAATTGGATTTTTATTTTATTCAAATATGGGTATTAATACAAACGGTTCAGTCATATCGAATCCTTCTGCATATTCATTAACTGTTCAACTTACAGATCCTCCACATGTTCCTGCAAATACTACGGCATTGATACTTAATTACACATCAATTTCAGTTAATACGTTATCACCTAATGATACTCAAAGTTGGGTAAATATTTCAAGCTCAGGAAGTGTAGATCTGATGTCACTTATAAATACAAGTGAAATATTGGGAAATATCAAACTTAAATCTGGTTACAAATTAGAGGGAGTTGTACTTAATGCTAAAAATGCAAATATTATAATTGGAAATCAAACATACCCGGTTATCATGTTAAATAATAAAGTGTATGCAACTGTTCCTCAAAACTCATTTATAAACTCAAACTCAAGTGTCTTAATTGACTTCTCTCCAACAGTTTCAAATATCTATACAAACAACGCAACTGTCTTTATAATGACTCCTTCAGTGAAAGCAGTATTTTATAACAACTATAAAGACTCAACTGATGTAAAAAATGGAGTAAGACAAACTTTAACTCCTGTAGAATCTAAATCTCTATTGACACAAAACTTAAATTTATCTATACTGTCATCAAACATACTGCAAAACAATAACTCAACATCAATACAAATAACACTTAAAAATAATGGAAATAAAACTATTGATATAAAACAAATTATGCTATCTGGGCAAATAACATCTCACATACTGTTGAATAATAAAAGCGAAATATTTATTCATGATGTAGGTTTGAACAATAACATAAATGTAACAATACATAAACTAAACTTCAATAATAATGGACAAGATCAAATTATAGTAAAAACAATAAAAACAAAAGGAATAAACTCAAGCATAACTCAAAATACAAGTATTGAAAGTATGCCGGTTCAAGTTTTAGGAATTAAACAGTACTCATTTAGTCAAATGGAAATTCCAAATAACGTTCAAATTAACGTACCTACCGTTGTATCAGATATGCACTCAAAAATCATTCAACAAAGATACATCAATAATGACGTAAGTGAGGTAGTAATATCTAGATTCAATCTTTCAAATTCAGAGAGGGAAAATGCAAACATGGGACTTAATATGGTTTTCTTAAGACAATTAGTATTTTTTGTAAATAAAAATGCATCATTAGAGATACCACAATTTTCATCCTATGCAAATGGTAATGAAGCATCTATAGGAAACTTCATAAAAAATAATACAGGATACGAACTCTCACCAGGAAGTACTGTTACATTAACATTTAATGGAAATATTACATGTGGTAATAACTTCATAAAAGGAGAGTTATTTGATAATAGCTCTTATAAAATTACTGTAATCGCTTCAAACGACATCTCATCACAAGCAAGCGTCGTTGCTAATGGTTAATCCCGGTTAAACCTTTGTAGTTTAACTGGGACTAATCAATGTAGTTAAAAACTTATAAGAAGAATTAGCCTCCGGCGAGAATCGGACTCGCGACCTTCTGCTTACCATGCAGACGCTCTCTAGTGTAAATAATTATATACCACTGAGCTACAGAGGCATGTGTTTAGTATTATGATTTAAACTTTAAATAACCTCTGTTGTTATTTCTAAAATAATATATAATTTAAGTAAATAAATAAAACATAAATACTACTTATTTTAAAGTATAAATATATTCAAGTGAGTAAAGAATGAAAATTATAAGCTTTAATCAAATTTCAAAAATAATCAAGTTAGTTCCAGAATCGTATGATGATTTGTATCTTCTTGCAATAATATTAAATCAAAATGATAAGATTGGTGCACATACTTATAGGCGATTTAAATCTTCAGAAACCGATACGGGCGAACAAAAAGAGGTTTTTATTAAATTACAACTTGAAAAAGCAGAGATAGACAAAAGTGCATGGAGATTAAGATTAACTGGGAAAATTCTTGAAGGAAAACCATTGGAGTTTGTCCGTTTAAATACTTATCATACGTTGAATATAGCTACATCTGATTTAATAGAGGTAGAAAAACCAGAGTGGAAAGATTACATCTTAAAAAGACTAAAGCAAGCAGTTGCAGATGCTAAAAAATCTAAGTTAGCTATAATTGCTTTTGATGATGAGAAGGCAACATTAGCATATGTGCGTGGTTATGGAATCGATATAATCACTGAGCTTTACAGTAAACTTAGTAAAAAATTAAGTGAAAAAGAATTTGAAAAATTAAAGACACTGTATTTTGACAGTATTATAAAATTAATTCAAGGTTTAGATGTTAATATAGTAATATTGGCAGGACCTGGATTTACAAAAGACGATTTGAAGAAGTACATTGAAAAAAATAGTATTAAATTAGAAAAGAAGTTATTTTTTGAGTCGTGTAGCGACTCTGAGAGATCAGGAATAAGAGAGGTGCTTCAAAGTGAAACAATCTCTAAAATATTTGAAAATGAACATGTGAAAAAAGAGTTCGAGTACTTAAACATATTTTTAAGCTCGCTTCGTGTTGGCGAGTCAATTTCAGGAGTAAAAAAGGTATCCGAAGCTCTAAACTCATACTCGATAGGGGTTATTCTTGTTAATGACTCTGTAATTTGGGATAATGAAATAAAGGAATTACTAGAAATGGCTGACAAACAAGGTATTTTGATAGAAATATTTAATTCTGAAGACGAAGCAGGTAAACAACTACAGTCATTTAAGAATATAGTTGGGTTATCAAAATACTTATTGAAATAAATAATAAATTATTTAATTAGGAATAAATTCCACTTATCCGCAAAGCCTGAACACTACTTCCACAACTATTTTCTTGTACTACTGCTAATTGATAACTTCCTTGCGGTATTAAGTTACTAGATGTGTATTCAGTAACTCCTGAAGTACTACTCCAACTAGAAGAAAAAGCAGGAACCCAACTCTGCCACTTTGAATTTTTGTAGTATACTTGTATGGCATTATTTGTATATGTATCTATTGTTATTGTATTTGATTCATACATGTAAAATGATGTGTAGCTCATAGACAATAATGAGTTATATGGTGAAGAACATGCAATATTTTCATTATTCAATGATGAGAGTATTCCTGGATAAGAAACAGTTGTCAATCCAAAGTAAGTATTTCCTAAATAAGCGCCATTACCAAGTGCGTATGAAAGTGTATTTCCACTCCCAAAACCTACAAAATCACCATTTTGGACTACTGTGTAATTATAAGGCAGTAGCGGTTCTGATAACTCACTAATTGTTTGTTTATTTGAAGGTAGCTGTCCAACTATGCTTACAAATGGTGTTATCTCTTGGTTTGCCGGATAAACACTAAAAGATCCACCATAAATGCTACTATTATACATACAAGATGTTTTGTTTAAACTTGTAACTCCAGAGTTACAATAACCTAAATTTATGCTGTATACTCCAGAAGTAACCTGCGATCCGAAGTTACTGTTATTAAAAATAATTTTACACAATGATTCCTGTGCAGGATATAAGAATGAAGGAGCACAACTTCCAAATCCATTTGTTCCACTTACATTACTACTTATTTGAGTTATATTTATTGGAGTACTCTGTCCATTTTCAATTGAAAGTTGTAAAACTCCATATCCATATGTTGTATTTGGATAATACTCAACAAAGTTACATGCTACATTACTGAATGTATTACATGTTGTATCTTGTATTGAGTTAGTATATGTTGTTAAAATAAATATCGCAAATATAGCTATTCCTAAAACTAAGAACATAAAGCCGTAAGTACTCATAAACTCTACAGTCGCTTGGCCTTTCATGCTTCTATGTTCATTTTTTAGTTTTTTAAACGATATCTGCATTAATTTTCCTCTTAACACTTATTAGTAAGATATATGTCTTATTATTTTTTACTATTTTCTTGTAATCTTAAAATCTAAAACTATCTCTATTACTTCTGGTGAGTAGGGCCTTACTGTTCTTGAAAATACTTTTTTAAATTTAAATCCATTTTTTTCAAAGTATGTTTTTAATTCCTTTGTTAACTTCTCCAAACCTTTATTTATATCTACAAATGCATAATAATGGACAATACAGTTATCCGAAGCTACTTTACAAACTGCATCTAAAAATGATATTGAGTCTTTAGGAAGTGGCATTATTATTCTATCCGCAAAGTTTTTGTAAAGCAAAGCTTTTTTCTTAACATCTCCACTTACCGGTGTTATATTTTTAACTTTATTCAAAGAAATATTTTCTTTCATATAGACTGCAGCTTTCTTGTTTATCTCTATTGCTACAACAGCTGCATTTTTATTATGTATTCCTAACTCAATTGCAAAAGGACCTACCCCTGCAAACATTACCATTACATTTTCAGGTTTTTTTGAAAGCTCAGAGATTCTTTTTCTTTCATAAGCTAAACGTGTAGAAAAAAAGGTATCTCTGATATCGAACTTAAGAGTAACTCCATTTTCCTTATAATTTACAATATATGTCTTAATCCCAGAAACGTACTCATACTCGCGTTTTCTATACCTTCCTTTTACTGCCCCTACTTTCCTAATAACTGTTTTAATATTTGGGTTTACCTTCATTATTGAAGAAGCTATGCTTTTAGAGATACTCTTTTCACAATCTATAATTGCAATATTGCCTAAAATTTCAAAGCCTCTCGGTGCTTTTTCATACCTTTCTCCTAATTGTTTCTTTAAAAGCTCTTTATAACTTTTTTTAGAGTTCATACTCTCAAATGTCTTTTCTACCAGTTTAGCTTCAAAGTTTTTCTCTAAAATACGCAGTTCATCATTGTTCAAGGTCTTTATAGGAAAATATATAAAGTAATTACTACTAATTACATTATGATTATTGTTAAGTAGCGTACGCGCTGAAAGGTAATTTTTAACCTTTTGCGCATATTGTTTTTTTACCTTTATTCCAAGCATCAAATCAAGTGTAAACATAAT
>JAJZMZ010000029.1 GCA_021848095.1 Microcaldota archaeon
AACCAAAACACGCTATTATTTTGATTATCTATATTTTGTTCATAAAAACCAGTAGTGATTATTGGTTTCGAAAGAGATATTCCGCTTAAAACAATTGTTCTATTAGTTGGATTTCTTATCAAAACATTTAGTATCGATGAGTTATTCTGAGATCCTTCATAAACACCTGAGTTTATTACCAAATAAGGAGAAACAGAAAACTGTGTTGTTTCATTGATTTTATAATCAGGTATTTTTATTGTTACATTATGTACTCCGGGTTTTAAATAAAAATTATTTATTAATAAGAAATTATAATATTTGTAATATCTCACACTTGTATTATCTAAATAAACACTAACGTTACCATACTTTGGTGAAATATTCCCTAAGTTTAACACAGTAGTTCCGTCGCTATAAACAATGTAATTTACTTTTGGGGGTATATTGTCATTATAAAGTAACGTGTCTGTTAAATAATTATAATACTGATTTAAAGATAAACTGTAAAAAATATTATTCATTTGAGTACTTTCTGGATTTAATCTAGAAAATAATGTTATATTTGACGTTAATAAATTATTCAAATCTTTTAACGCGTAATCATTACTTTCTAAATAAATTTTATCATTGTAAATTACACTTGTATAATTACTATTATCAAATAGGTAGCTACTTCTTGCATAGTAATAAGGATAATTCTGAACTTTTGAGTACTCATAACCATTCAATATCTTTGAGTTGTCCTCAACTGCTTTTTGTACTGAAAGTTCCTTAGCTAAATAATTCATTAGCAAAACCGTATCATTACTTTGCGTAATTACTGCTGAACTATTATTATTTCCAGAGGTTATTTGATATCCGTAATTATTGAATTGTTTCAAGTAATAATACTCGATAATTCCATAATTCAAAAAATTATTATTTAACTCAGTATAGTTCCAAATGTTTGAAGAGTTCCTACCAAAAATATTATTTATGTTACTTTGTTTTGCTATTAAATTTTGTGCATTATTGAAGAAAGATGTGCCTAAAGATGACGTTGCAATAAACTCTTGATAATTATTTAAAATACTATTCAAATATTGATTGTTTGATGTTATATTCTGATTTAGTAATTTTAGTGAAGATGTATTCTGCATTACTATGTACACTTTTAACGAATAGAAAAACACTAATAAAATTATAATAAATACCAATGTTGCAATAATTGGATATGTTTTTTTATCAGTAAAAACAGCATAAAAAGAAGCAAAGAACAGTATTAAAATACCTACTACTTGTAGTATTGAATCAGAGTTGGTTAAGTAATTCAAAATGTACTGATAATGAACACTTCCTGAATTATACATTAAAGATGATGAAGTATAACTAACTCCTGGAAGAGTGTTTAATGAACTTAAATTTCCAAAAAATATAAAGTTAGGTAAAATAATAAATATAATCATAGAAATAAATGAGAAAACAAGAAGTACCTTGTGCAAATATTTTTTATCCTCTTTTTTAGCTGTTTCTAAGGTCTTACAATAACTATATATCTTCAAGGACAATCCTAACTCTACTAATGCATATAAAATTATTGCAATCTCTCCCCAAAAAAGTAAGCTCTCTACTCCTTGATTAAAACTAAGATGTAAAAATTCACCCAAAGAAAACATTATTAAAAAAATAATTAGGAATAAAACAGAGGAAAATATCATTATTAATGAAGAAAGATCCAAAACTTTATTTTCTGTTGTCTTTTTAGGTTGTATTGGTTGAAAAATACCTGTATTATCATCCAAGTATACTGATGGAAAAAGTCTTTTATTGGCATCGTCTTCATCAAACATAATTTTTTTTAAACTAGTAAATATAAATAAACTATGCTATACTGGATTTTTACATTAAATTTGTGTAAAGTATGAAATTCATATTCAGAAAACTTTATAGTCTTTAACAGAATAGTCTTATTGATAAAATGTCAATACAATACTGGGAATATGAAGATGCTCCTGTGAAGGAAAAAATGAAAAATCCTAGTGTTAAAGAAGTAGCAAAGATTTATTTTGACAATGAAACAAGAGCTTACAGATTTGCACGAGCTCTATTAGAAGTTAAGGAAAAAGGACAGTTGCGTTTAAAAGATTGTAGCACCGATCTTCCAGTAGCAACATGGAAAAGATACTTAGATTTTGGAGTAATGGTCGGAATACTAAAACATGAGGCAAGTTTATACAGCTTTACTGATAGATACTCAAAGCCTTTCAAAAACATACCACTTTACATAAAATCGTGGGTTGACACAGATAAAAAAGAAGATGTATCCTTATTATTTGTAACTGCAAAAACAGGAAAACAAAAACCTAGAAGAACTGAAAGTAAAGACAGTAACTAAACTTTATACCAAATACTTCCTTCTTTTGTGTCCTCTATTTTTATTGAAAACTCTTTAAGAAGTTTTTCCCTTAATTTATCTGAGCTTTCAAAATCCTTTTCCTTTCTTGAAAGCTCTCTTTCTTTTATTAACTCTAGAGCAGCCTTTGAAAGTTTATTACTCAAATACCTCTTAAAATCAAGGCCTAATATCTCATCAAACTCTATTAATGTATTCAAAACAAGTGAAGTTTCTTCTTTATTCAAATCTTTTTTAGAGTAATTTATCATTTCATGCATCTTTATTATTGCATTTGGTATGTTTACCTCGTCACTTACTAACTCAAAAAATAGTTTTTTGTAATCTTCAATCGTTTTAGAAAACTCTTTACTTATTTTTCCTGTCTTTTCATTAGGTACACTAATTTTACTTATAAAAGCGTATATTGATTTAAGTGCTTCATCAGAGTGTTTCAATCCTTCAAAAGTAAAGTTCATCATCTTTCTATAATGAACTGAGATTGTCATAAATCTAAATGATAATGGATTAAAACCTCTTTTTTCTAGATCATTTATTGTATATATATTTCTCGTTGACTTGCTCATTTTTTTACCATCAACCGTTAAGAACTCAACATGAACCCAGTACTTAACAAATTGTTTTTCAAAAAGAGCTTCACTTTGCGCTATCTCATTTGTGTGGTGTACTTGTATGTGGTCATGTCCTCCATAATGTATGTCTACTTGTTGTCCTAGATATTCATTTGCAATTGCACTACACTCAATATGCCATCCTGGGAAACCTTTTCCAAATGGTGTATCCCAAACCATATCTTTTTCATCTGGCTTTGAAAATCTCCAAACCGCAAAGTCAGTAATATTTTTTATTCCTTCTGGACGTTCTACTCTTGCACCTCCTATCTGTTGTTCGTTTAATTTTTTAAAATTAGAACCTGAAAGTTTTCCATACTCTTTAAACTTTGAAGTATCGAAATAAACTCCCGTTTTTGTTTTGTATAAATATCCTTTTTCATCAAGTTTTTTTATAAACTCAATTATCTGTTTTATATTTTCAGAAGCTCTTGAAATTACATCTGGTTTAAGTATATTTAATTTATCAGTGTCTTCAAAAAAAGCACTACTATAAAACTCAATTATTTGTTCTGGTGTTTTGTGCTCTTTTTTAGCTTCATCTCTTATTTTATCTTCGCCTAAATCTCCATCCCCTATATTATGTCCAACATCGGTAAGATTCATAACATGTTTTACATCATATTTATTTTTCAATAAAACTCTTTCAAGAAGATCGCTTATTATGTAATTTCGCATATTTCCAATATGCGCATAAAAATAAACTGTAGGTCCACACGTATAAAATCCAACGTGATTATTTTTTAAAGGTTTAAACTCCTCCTCATTTTTACTTATTGTGTTATATATCTTCATAAAACATCACAAAATAAAAAAATAAATAAAAAATTAAAAATTTAAAATCAACTTATTGTAGTTCCAGAACTTCCGACAGGTAGTTTTGAAAGGGAGAAATCTCCAACAGCTATTACATCATACTTTGTAGCTGGTGTATACACAACTCCTGAAACAACTCTTATGTTTACATTCTTACACAATAAAGATGTCAATGGTATTGTTACATTTTCAAAAGCTCCTGAAGGTGCTCCAGATGTTCCATAACTATTGAATTGCTTTACTATCATTGGTGTGTTGTTTTCTAGTATCTCAACATAAAGTAAGTTGTTTTGTGGCGATACTATTCTAAAGTTAAGATAAGGCTCTGTTACTTGGAATGTACTTGATGTTAAGTTTCCAGGACTTAGTACTAAACCACCAGTATATGTTGTTGCAAAGTACTGTCCATTGTAATTTGACCAAGGACTGTTGTAGTAATAGCTCTTGCTGTTGTATTCAGTTATGTTTGCTGGACCTGAACCAAAACCTAATCCTGTAGTGTTCCAACTTTGATATGTTCCTGTTTGGAAGTTTCCATTTGGTATACTTACAGTTGATGTTGCTGATAAACAATCCGCTAAGGATGTGTTGTTGTTATTTCCGGTTGTAGAGTTGTTTGCTGTTGTGGTTACATTTGACTGTGAAACTGTGTTGTTTGTTGAGTTTGTGTTTGCTGTTGTAACTGTACTTGTCAAAATATTGCTGACCCCTGTTTTAGTATTTAAGAAGTAAAGTATACTTCCTATAACTACTATGGCGACAATAATTATTCCTACTATTGCTAAATTTTTCATAAAATCACATTATATTCTTTTAGAATATATTTAACGCAAGTATTATTATTCTTGCGCCACAAAACATATTTGCAATATTTAATCGGTGTTTCACTGGGAAGTATACCTAGAAAATGGAAAAAGAAAGGACGAATGCGCTGGAAATGGGTAAAGAAGAGAAGAAAAAGAGTTAGAAGAGCACAGAAGAGAAGAGTAGGAGATCTGTAATTTTTTACAGATTTTCATTTCTTTATTTCTTTTATTTACTTTGATTTTTACGTAAGAGTTCTTACGTTATATCTGCCCCTTAATTCAACATCCTTAAGTTTACTTATAACTTTTTTACCATCGGGATTTTTTTCAAGATAAGAACTTAAAAATATATCAAAAGATTTTTTCTTAACTGATCTTTTAAACAAAAGTAAGTCTATTGCTTTTTCTTCTAAATTATTAGTTATCTCGGCTAAGCCAAAATCAATTATAAATGGAATATTTTCATTGATTATTATATTCGCAGGAGTCAAATCACCATGAATAATTCCAGAAAGATGCATCTTTTTAACTTCATCTCCTATTGGTTTCATGAACTCCTCCTTTTCAGGTAAATCTCTCATCAATTTACCCTCTACAAAACTCATAATTATTGTGTATTTACCCAGAGCAAGTACATTAGGAGTTTTTACATTCGAGTTGTTCAGTTTAAGTATTATTCTTGCTTCTCTTCTTGTTCTAAAACTACGTAGTTTTTCATCTAAAGATTTAATTCTATACTTTTTCTCATTTCTTGTTTTTACAATAACTTTTTTATTATAAAGTTTTACTACCTCGATTATTGCTTCTGCTCCCTTTAACTTATTCATAAACAACTACCTCGTCTATTCTGTACTTTTGTTTTATGTCGCAGTTCTCTAACTTTTCGTATTTTTTATTTTTAATATTATTTTCAGCAACTAAAGCAATCATTGCTCCATTATCTGCATTAAACTCATTGGGTGCTCTTGCGAATCGTGCTCCGTTTTCTGAAGCTACTTCTTCTAGCATTTTAGCTAGCTTTGTGTTTTGTGCTACGCCTCCGCATGCGCATAGCTCGTTTTTATTGCTTAAGAGAAGCCCTCGTTCGGTAGCTTCGCATAGCATTGAAAAAGCGGTCTCTTGAAAGGAGTAGCAGACATCCTCTTTCTTTTCTGTTTCTAGTTTTTTTACTGCGTTTGTGAGCAAGCCCGTGAAAGAGAAGTCCATTCCCTTGACTGTGTAGGGCATCTCTATATAAGAGCCTTCCTTAGCTAATCGTTCGACATCAGAGCCCCAAGCGTGTTCTAGCCCTAGCGATCTAGCTAGGTTGTCTATTGCGTTGCCTATACCCATATCGAATGTTTCGCCCATAATTTTGTACTTCCTAGTGTTTTCATCAAGAACTAGTATCTGTGAGTTTCCGCCACTAACGTAAAGAGCTAGTGGGTCCTTCATCTTTTGTGTGTGTTTAGTTATCTCTACGTGAGCTACTCCGTGATTTACCGGAACTATGGGTATTTTTAGTCTATGGGCTAGCGTTTTAGCACTTAACTGTCCTACTTGAAGGCACGGTCCTAATCCCGGGCCTTTTGTATATCCTACTCCTTCTAAATCCCTAGCTTTTATCCTAGCTGTTTCTAGCGCTAGCTTTATTGTGCTTCCTGCGTTTTGTATGTGGTGTTCAGATACCTCTATCGGTATCATTCCTTTATTTCCTATCTTATACATAGATTTTACATTTGCAAGTACCTTTCCATTTTCAATAATTCCTACTCCAAATGTATGTGCACTACTCTCTATGCCTATGACTGCCATGTTTTATTATTTGTAATAAAAAGCTTAAAGCTTTTTGAAACGTAGAAATAACTTTGAACATTAAACATAAATATCTTAAAAAAGATTATAATTTACGATTTCTGTGGAATTCAAACCCCAACCCGAAAAAGGAAAAGGTACTAGTGATAATAAAGCTCCTAAAACAACTGAAAACTCTGTTAAAGTAGAAAAAGTAAATGTAGTTGAAGTAGTAACTAATCTTAGAAAAAAGCTTAAAGAAATAAAAGATGAAGCACAGATAATATATACTCTAACTTTAGATGAAGAAGACGCTGATTTATCTAAACTCATCTCACAAGATTTACATATTTGTAGTATTAATTTATTCAGGGGAAGATTACAAGCAAGTCTCGGAAAAGCTGATAATTGGACAGAACCTGAAACTCGCGAGTTCTCAGTATTAAAAAGAGAAAAACCTGAAAACTCACAAATGTCTATACCTCTTGATAAATCAGATATGTTCGCTTCAGAAACAACTCCTTTATTTACTTTTTCAAAACGTTTAATGAAAAAATCAAATGAAATACTTAAGCTTTGCATAACTTTATCTGAGTCTAAACAAAAAGATATTATTCCGTTGTCCTTCATAAATTCAGTAGCAAATGAAATATATGCATTATATCAAGAATTAAGATAATAGTTTTATCGTACAAATTAATTACTTAAAAAATATCAACAAAAATTTAATCAGTTAATAAAGCTTAATAATTATTCTTAATTATTATCATATAAAACACGTAAATCCATAACGTAAATCTAATATAGGGAGTAAATGCTTCAAATAGAGTATATTTCTAAAAATAAATTAGTAGTAAGAGATCAATCAAGCATTGATATATTAAAAAAAGGTTACTTCGGAGTTTTTGAAAACAAAATTTTAAAATTAAACATCTTTGAAGTTTTATATTTAATTGAGATAAGAAATGCAGTATGTAAGAAAAAATCAACAGAAGTAACATTTGCAGAGCTATTATCTATATTCGGCAACTCTAAAAAATTCATGGCAAAGTACTTTACTTACAAGGACTGGAGAGATCGCGGTTTAATAGCAAAAGATACATCATTTTTTAAAGAAAACTCAAACAAAGCTCCAATAAAAGAGTATCCTTCTTCAAAGTTATCCTTACCACAGTATCATCTTGACGGTACTTTTTTTTCATCAGACTTAGTTTCAATAATAAATGATAATGAAAAAGGAAAAAACTTATACGAAAACTTTTGGTTAGGTCAATATGGTTCCTATAAAGCTCCTGAACGTGGAAAATCAAACAAACTCGATATTTACGAAACTTACTTTTTATTAGAAAAAAATATTTTAAATACAACTTCATTTAACAAGAAAAAAATATTATCAGCTGCAAAATCTAGAAGAAAAGATTTCCTAAAACTTTTTGAAGTTTATTCTGATTGGAGAGAAAAAGGTTATGTAATCAAAACAGGTTTTAAGTTTGGTACACATTTTAGAGTTTACTTTCCAGGAGCAAAACCCGTTAAAAAAGAAGATAAAGATTGGGTACACTCAAAACACGTTATACATGTATTTCCAAAAGACTCACGTTTATTAATATCCGAATGGGCTCGTGCAATTCGTGTTGCTCACTCAGTAAGAAAAACCTTTATTCTTGCAGTTCCTGGAACACTTCCAAATAAAAAAATAACGCCCGACTTTATTTTATATCATAGAAGAGGAGGAGAAGCAGAAAGTCCTGATATGTTCCCACCTAGATACGCAATGCTTTCATTAAGCGAAGAAGAGTATATAGGAGGTAAGGAGTTTGCTGGAGCAATAAAAGAAGCAAAAGACAAAAAGTTAGAGTTAATACTTGCTATAACTGACAGAGAAACAGCAGTTACTTATTATAAGGTTAAAAAAATACTTCTTAAGGGCAGTAATGCAGATTATTACGAAATAGATTGGTTGCAACCTTAGGTGTAATTACTATAATCTAAGCGTGACTTAGTTTTCCCCTATTCTTAAAATGAAGAAAAGCTTTAAATAACTGCTTCTTGTAGTATTATCGAGGCGATTTTATGAAGATCTCTGAAATATACAGAATGGATATATACAGCGATGAGGGTCAATACCTTGGCGATGTACAAGATGTTATAATAGACCTTGAAAAAGGTGAACTAAGCAGATTGCTTATGACTCCTTGGAAGAGTGCAAAGAACGACGCAAATGTTGTACTTAAGAAAAAAAGTATATTATACAAAAGCGTAAAGAATGTAGGAGATGTCGTTTTAGTTTCAGGTCCAGCAGGTTCAAAAGAAGAAACAGCTAGCCGTGAAGAAATAAACGATTTATCAAGATAAAAATAACACTAAACAATTAATTTCTTTTATTTTCTACTTTATTTTTCTAACTTATTCGTTCTAATTATTATTTATTTTAAATAAATTTTTGCAGTATTACTTTGTTATTTTAATTACTTTAGGGACTCTAACTCCTTTTTGACCGAAGTATGTACCTGAGTATGGTTTACTTACTCTATTTAATGTAGTATCAAATATTACATGTGCAAATCTTAATCCTGGTTTTAACTTTATTGCATTTGAACTAGCGTTAAATACTTCTAATGTTACATTACCGCTAAATCCTGCATCAATTATTGTTGGGGGCATCATTAATCCATGTCTTGCCCAGGTACTCCTTAACTCAACAAAACCCATTACATTATCGGGCATTTTTAAGTGCTCTAAAGTCGACATAAGTACTTGTTCATGCGAATAAATAATTATTTCTTTTTTATTTTTTTCGAGAATATACTCTTTTTCAACATCTTCTTCATTTGAAGGATCTAATACAAAATCCTCTCCAAGTTCTTTATTATGTCTTGCAACTTCATTATCTAATCTAAAATCTATTCCGTTTTCACGTATTATATCTTTTTTAAAAGGTTTTATCACTAATCTTTCTGTTCTTATCATATTCTCTAAATCATAATCTGACAATATCATGTACTCACACCAAATTTTCTTGTTTTTCTTTTTTAATATAATCTATTATTGTACTTATTATAAACTCAGAAATCTCTTCCTCTTTTTTATTTCCATCTATCTTTATCCACGTTTTTCCTCCATATCTTTCTGAGTAAAGTTTATCATAAACACTTTTTACTTTGTTCATGTACTCTTTTGCACTTTCAAATCTATCTGTTTTACCCTTTTGCTTCTTTTTTCTTTCAAAAGCAATCTCTGGTTCAATGTCAATATAAAATATTATATCTGGTCTTGGAAGTGCCATTATTTCTTCTACAGCTTTTGCTTTTTCATAATCAAAACTTCCTGCAGATTGGTAAGCAATAGTTGAGATAAAATATCTTTCGCTCATTACAATACTTCCTGAAGATAATTCATTAAGAATTTTCTTTTTATCTGATTGCATATCTAGTAAATAAAGAAGAAACTGTTCTTCAACACTCATCTCTACTTTTCCCATTAAGAACTCTTCACGTATTATTTTCCCATATCTAGAATCGTGTGTAGGATAAGAATAAAGAGAAACTTTTTTACCATTCTCAAGAAGTTTATTCATTAAAATTTTAGCTTGAGTTGTCTTTCCAGAACCATCTATACCTTCAATACAAACGAACAGACCCTCCAATCACTCACCACAAGCGTTATGTATTTGAGTAGCAATATTTATATTACTGAACAAATAATATATAGACCAATATATCGCTCCTATCGTCTAGCACGGCCAAGGACGCGGGGCTTTCAACCCCGCAACTCGGGTTCAAATCCCGATGGGAGCACGTACTTATTGGGGTTATATATAACCCCGGCATTTATACAAACTGGAAGTCTATGAATTTAGAAACAAAACTGAAAAAGTACTTGCTTGGACTTGATCTTAAATTATTAGGTTTAGAGGGTAAACTAAAAAGCATT
>JAJZMZ010000001.1 GCA_021848095.1 Microcaldota archaeon
ATTAGTTAATTCTTGCTGAAAGCCAACTGATGTAGCTGAACTTTGAGTATTTGTAATATTCAACGGATAACAACTTTTAATTAAAGAGGATGGCACATTTCCACATCCACTCGCATAAGATACCGAAAAGAGAATGAAAAACAAAATTAAATAAGATAACCTTAAATTTTTCATAATGTTATTAGATTGGCATATTTTAAATACTTTTCCTTAAGGCAATGCAATTTCTATAAAAATGAAGCTGTGACAGTGAATTCTTTAATTATTTTATAAATTGAAATAAATATTTATAAAAAACAATAAACAATATTATAGTAATATAATAATATTAAAATATAATTGGGTTATATTTCTTTCAAAAAAACTAATATTATTTTTGAATGAGAATTCCACTACTTTCAAAAGAATAGAATGCTTTTTAAAGCTTGGTAATTTATACTGTATGCGTCCTTTTGGATGGTGATAATTTGGCAGAAAGGAAATTTAGCTTATATGATGTTGAACAATTCATAAGAGAAGCCGGTGCTGAAAAAGTAACCGAAGATGCCGTATTAGATCTTGAAAAGGAACTTGAAAAGTTAGCTGAAAAGTTAACTAATAAAGCAATAAGATATGCAGAACATGCAGGAAGAAAGAAATTAATTAAAAAATCAGATATACTTCTTACAGGAGGCATTGAAACTTTAGGGGGTGGGGAGATCACTTATAGATACAAACGTGCCAATTATAGAAGAAGAAAAATAAGGCCAAGAGCACACAGAATAAAGAAAATGCCTATTGCGCAGATATAATACCACAACAGTAATAATCAATAATAAGTTAAATAAAAACTCATTAATAGGTAATAACAAAATTAAACAAAAATAAAAAATAGGTAATAAGTAGTAACATTTACTTTTTTTAAATTACAGGAGATGTACAAACTTAAGACCAAAAGCTAGAAGAACAAAGAAAATCTCAATAGCCCATATATAATAAGTAACATCTGTTTCTTTTGCTTTTTTAATATTCATTATTAAGTGGGTTAAGCTGTATATCTTCTTACCGTATGGAGCCTTCATAGTTCCATCTTTTTGTCTTATTCCTAAATCAGTTACCTTGAACTTTCTTCTTAAATGTAAGAAGAACTCTATTATCCATGGAATAAATATGATTAATGCAAATGCCTCTGCATTGCCCATAATTGCTATTGCAGCTAATGCGGCACCTGCAGCATATGTAAAGCTATCTCCTGGGATTACATTCGCTGGAAAGATATTAAACGGCATAAATGCTAGAACAGATGCAAATAGAAGTACAGATAGAAATGCACCCATGCTACTGCCAAAGAAAATCGAGTAGATCATCAAGCCGAAGCTAGCTATTAGAATCATTCCTGGTTGTAAACCATCAAAACCTCCTAATATGTTTACTGCGTTAGATATGAATATTACAGCTAGTGGCAATACAATTAATGGATAAAGAATTCCTAAGCTAATAGAACCTATAAATGGAAGTGTTACCGAAGCAACATGTATATTTACAGCTATTAACGGTAGAGCGCCTATTAATGTAAGTATTGGCTTTTGCCATTGTTTTAATCCTTGCCGTATGTCCATCATATCTGTTGATTTTACACGCTCTCGTTTAACATTTATATCGTCAATAAATCCAACTAATGCAATAAGCATTATAGATAACGCAACAGCAAGTAAGTACTCGACGTTTATTACTGGGACAAAGATGAATGAGGCACCGAATATATAAGTCAGTATTCCAAAAATTATACCAAATGCTACGCCTAAACCCCCACTGCTTGGAAGAATTATAGGCTTTGCTTTGTTTTTATCCTCTGCTATTATTCCTGCACCATAAAGATAATCCATTAGGAACTTAGTTACAAAGTATGTAACTACAAAAACCACAATCGCAGGTATTATCACTGTTTGGAAAGTATGATACGCCATGTATTTTTTATCTATGATAATAAATAAAGAACTATCTGTAAGAACTTAATATAAGAAAAGTGTGATATTTTGATATTTGAGGTAATTTTACTATTAATAATTATTTTCTCATTTATAATTTTTTTGTTTTTGATGTTTTTAGATATCACGTCCAGATTAAGAAAAAATGACATCAATAAACTTAATAAAAAGTATAAGCCAAAAACATTAGTTATGATCCCATGTAAAGGAAACGATCTTACATTATATGAAAATATTTCTTCAGTTAAAAAACAGACATATTCTAATTATGACGTTGTTGCAATTGTTGATTCAGAAAGTGATGAAGCATTAAAGTATATTAAAAAAGCACAGGTAAAGTACATAATATCAGATAAAACATTAGGAGGTAGTGGAAAGGTAAAGGCAATAGCAACTGCTTTAATAAAATTAAAAAGTTATGATGCATATGTCATATTAGACTCAGATGTATATCTACAAAATGAGTGGTTAACTGAATTAATTAAACCATTAAGTGATAAAAAAGTTGGAATATCAACTATGTATCCTTTCTTTAAACCCACAAACAATAGCTTTTGGAATTATATGAAGATGGTGTGGGGTTTTGTTGGAGATAGTTTATTAGAAAATGAAAAGCGAAGGTTTGGATGGGGAGGTTCATTAGCATTTAGAAAAGATCTCATAAATAAAGATTCTTTAGAATTTTTTACTAACTCGAAGTACTCAGTATCTGATGATATTTCCTTAACAAAAATAGCAAAAAGTAAAAACTTGAAAGTAGCGTATGTCAAAGAACCTAAGCCCATAGTAAATTGTAATGAAACATTTGGAACTTTCTTTGAGTGGGCAAATAGACAAACTGCATTAACTGTTTTAGGATACAGAAAAAATCTCTATCAAGGATTAGTTTACTATACATCTGAAGTTTTACTTTTCATTTTCGGAATCTTATTTTCTTTGTTTATATCCCCATTATTTTTGATATACTTTATACATTTACTAAAAAGCATAATAGTGACATTAAAAAGATCAAAAAGCAAAAATCCAATTATAATAATAGCAGTTATTTTTGCACCGTTTGTTTATGAGATTAATTTAATAATAGCTAGTAAAATGAAGCATATACAGTGGAGGGGAAAAACGTATAAATTAGAAAGTGATATTAAATAACGGATGAAATTATGGATAATAATAGTAATAATTTTATGGCTGTGACTACAAATTATGTTCCAGGATGTCAAATAGTAGATGTTAAAGGCCCTGTTTTTGGAATAATAGTTAGGAGCAGAGGACTTGGCGGAAACTTTATTGCAGGATTAAGAGGAATTGTTGGCGGAGAGATTGATGAATATACACAAATGCTTTCAGAAGCAAGAGAACACGCAATAGAAAGAATGATTGCAGATGCTAAAAAGTTAGGCGCAAATGCAGTAGTAGATATGAGATTTGACTCTGCAGATATAGGACAGGTTATGACAGAGGTTGTTGCTTATGGAACAGCTGTTAATATTCAAAGTGATAAAAATAAGTCTCAGCCAGTTTCTTTAAGATAAAGGTTATTTTATGAGTGAAAAGTTAAATATAAAAATTAATGATTTAAGAGAAAATGAACCAGTTTTGGTAGAACACAATACTAAAAAGTTCATTTTAGTATTACATAATGGAAAGGTTAATGCACTTGATGAAGAGTGTACCCATGAAAAAGGACCATTAGAACAGGGTTACATTGATGGAGATGAGATAATATGTCCATGGCATAGTGGTGCTTTTAATGTTGAAACAGGAAAGGCAAATGAAAACACAACATGGGTAACTGATACAAAACATTACTCAATTAAGGAAGAAAACGGAGAGCTTTATATAGAACTATGATTTGCTTTGTTTAGATGTTTTTTATTAAACTCTATTATAGACTCAAGATAATTTTCAGATTTAGAGATTGTTATAAAGTCTTTTAATATTGAGTGGTAAACCCCCCAGTTGTAACGTTTATCCATCAGTATTACAAACGCTTTGTCCTTTTCACTTCTTATAGCTCTACCAGCAGCTTGTACCGAACGTATTATTGCAGGTATTAAGTAAACATACTCCGTTCCTTTTCCATCAAATACTTTATTTATGTATTCTATTTTTGATGTTAACTCTAGATTTGGTTTTTCAAGAGGTATCCCAACAATTATAATGCCTTTTATAACATTATTTGCATAATCTATTCCTTCGCTTAAACTTCCTCCTAAAACACCAAACATCAATGAGTTTTCACTTTTTTTAAATGAATGAAGTAGCTCTTGTACAGCAGGACTTTTCATCTCGCTTTTTTGTATGAAATCTACATCTCTGCCCATGTATTTATTTACATTTTTAAGTATATCGAAACTTGGAAAGAATGCTATTATATTCCCATGTGTATTAGTTTTTATATTTGTTATTTTTGCTGCTATCTTTTGATATTGTGATATAGTTCTGTTTTCATATTTTGTAGATATGTCCTCATCTATTATGCAAAGTTTATTACTTGATGAAAATGGGGATTGATAATTAGATGTTATTGCAGTTTCTACACCTAAAAGTTCTTTGTACATGTAAAGAGGCAGCATAGTTCCACTCATAAAAATATTTGCATATGCTTCATGTAATGATTCTAAAGCTGCTCCAGGATAAAGATTTATTATTGAAAATTTTATATCTTCTCCCTTCTTAGAAAGTATCTTTGCTGTTGAGTTATCACTATCTTTTAATAAATCTAAGAAACGTGATATTTGTAATAAGTAAGAACGTTTTGAACCTGATTTAGTTAAGTACTCTAATGCTGCTTTTTCTAATTCTTCTGATACATTTAGAATATTTGATGTTAATGATTTGTACGCTTCATCTCCTGAAAAAAATGCTTCCGATATATCCTTTTGTTTTAGCATTTTGTCAGATATCTTTTCCATTATAAAACGCATATAGCTTATGTCTACTTTACTGTTTATTGCTGCTAACTCTTTTTCAGCCATTCCTAGTGTATAAGTACTCATAGATCTGTTCATATACGAGCTAGCTGAGCTAATTATGTTATGAGCTTCATCCCATATTATTATTGAGTTCTCTAGATTATGACCTATTCTTTTTAGAAATGTCTTTTTTGTATAAGGATTTAGAAAATGAGCATAATCAGCTATTATGAATCTTGCATCTTTTGCCATGTCTGCAGTAGCTTCATAGCCACAAACACCTACTTCAAAACATTTGTTAAAGAAAGCGTTATGACCTTCTTGCATATAGTCAAATAAATCAACTAACTTTTCCTTTTCTTTTGAAGCTGTGTAAAAAGGACATTTCTTTGCCTTTACTAACTGTTCACAGCTCTTGTAAAAAGCTTCCCCTTCTATGTAATTTACTTTTTCATTTACACATAAGTTTCTTTTACCTACTATATCAACATACTTTAAATTTAGATTAAATTTTTTATTAATTCCTTTTAACGATTCAATTACTATACTATGTTGAGATATTTTAGGTGTTAAGAAAAAAACATTTAGATTGTTTTCTAATGCATAACTTAATGCAGCAGATATTGAAGCGTCGGTTTTGCCTATTCCTGTTGGAGCATTAATTATAATGCTCCTTTTTTGTTCTAAAGAGTTGTAAATATCCTGAATCATATCTTTTTGATGCTTTCTAGGATTATCGAATCTGAATAAAAACTGCATTTTAACGCCCCGTTGTTCTTTCAACGAAGCTTGTATTAATCTCTATTACTTCTTTTGTTTGTTTTAATGCATTAGTAAGATCTCCACGCATGTTCGATTTCATTGAAAAGAATTTTTGGAACTGTTTTGCTTCTTTCTTATCGGTTATTAAACCAAAATTATCTACAAACCTAGGAAGCATATGTGTCCCACGAGGATACCTATTCAATAAACTCTTCCAATTTTTATAAGTCCAACTGACAACTAATTTGTAAGCAGCAGGATTAGATGAACACAATGCTGGTAAAATATACGAGTCTTGTAATCTGACATCTTTAGATAATGAAAACTCTAATGCTTTTTTAACTACTTCTGAATTTTTGAAAAAGCCCAGTGTTTGAAGATACCTTATTTTTTCTATAGGTATTGTTTCTTCAAGATATTTCTTTTTTAATGTATTGAAAACTTCCATTCCGCTGTTAAGTGCAACTACTCTTATGATAGATGTTTTTATATTAAGATCTATCTCTTTTTTATTATTTATAAAGTTGTTAAAGATTTTCTTTGCTTTGTTTATTGTACTAATATCTCCTGCGATTCCAGAAGAAGCTATTGCAACAGAACGCATTTTTGTAATTATTGAACTTTCATTTTTATTTTTTACCCAGCCGACTTGTTTTAATAGCTCATTACTGTATTCTTTTAATAATTGTTTTATTTGATCTCTCTTTTTTCCAGGTATATTGTAAAATAATGAGTACAAACCATTCAAGTGACCAAGTACACTTAGATTCATAGGATACTTTACTGCAAAGCAGTATTTACTTACAAACTCTAGATATTCTTCTAATTCAAAAAGACCTTTTTTAACAAAGTAATACAAATCATTTTCAATTCCCCAAGAATCCTGAGGAGATAGTTCCTGTTCTTTAATCATCTCTCCTAATTCTTGAAGTATGTCCTTAGGATATAGAGTTCTATAAAATCCATTTTGACCCATATTTAATTTTATAGTATTTTGATTTTTTTCTTTGAGTTCGTACTTTTCTTTATTTAATAAAAATTGATGTTTAGTTTTATTTTTAGGCATGAATGAGTAACTAACTGGAATATCCCAAAGCTCTTTTTTAATTTTTTTATTTATTATTGTGAAACGTTTTTGTGATAAGTTAAATGAGTTCTTTCCAGGTGTAACAGTAATGTAAGGGTGCCCTGTTTTTTCTATCCAGGATTTAGCTACATTAGTTACAGGTAATTTGGAATGCTTTGCTTTTGCAACTTCCTCAATCGCACCCCATAAATCATGCTTTGTTGCGTTTGAGTAGGCGTGCTTTTTTAAATATTTATTTAGACCTAATCTGAATGTCTCTTTTCCTACATAATCTTCTAACATGTTTAGTATGCTTCCTCCTTTTTCATAGCTTATTTCATCAAAAATTTGATCTATTTCATAAACTGAGTTAACCTTTACATTTATAGGGTGTGTCGATAATAATTGATCTGCTGCAAATGCTGACGCGATTACCATATCGATATATGTTAATTTTATTTCCCAGTTAGGAAATGCTGCATCCATTGCTTTGTAGCTCATGAAGGTAGCAAAGCTTTCATTTAGCCATAAATCATCCCACCACTTCATAGTTACAAGATCTCCAAACCATTGGTGAGTTAATTCATGAGCCACTACCTCTGCTATTCTTTGTTTGTTAGCTATTGGAGTTTTTTCATCTCCTAAAAGAGCTGTTTCCCTAAATGTTATTGCTCCCCAGTTTTCCATTGCTCCTGCAGCAAAGTCCGGAACTCCTATAAGATCAACTTTCGGAAGAGGATATTTTACTCCGAAGTATCGTTCGTAGAAAGCAATGAATTTCTTTGCATATGAAATTGGAAGTTTTGCATATTGCTTTTTCCCAGGAGTAGTTATTGCACGTATTGTTAATTTGCCTAATTTATCAGAGGTTATTTCAAAGTTTCCTACTCCGATGTACAATAAATAAGATGACATTTTTAGAGTTTTCATGAACTTTACAAGTGTTTTGTTTTTTTCTTTATTTTCAGAAAGTATAGGCATGTTTGATATTGCCGTTAAATTTGAATCTATAAGTAATGACAATTCAAATGTAGCCTTAAACTCTGGTTCATCAAAACATGGAAATGCTCTTCTAGCATCAGCAGCTTCAAATTGAGTTGTCATGAAGTAATGTTCTTTTCCTTCATAAACATATGAACTTCTATAAAAACCACTCATTTTATCATTATGAAAACCATTAAATGTTAATCTAAGTTTTGATTTTCCTGATACGGCTTTTTCAAATGAAAGAAGAAGTTCCTCGTTTTTTTTATCATATTTTATGTTACAGTTTTGTTCTTTTTTACCAGATAAAAGTTCTGCAGAAAGCACAGTTATTTCAGTAGCATTTAGTTTTATTAATTTTGTGGAGTTTTTAATTTCTATGTCAATTTCTTCTTCTCCGAAGTATTTAAATGTTGAAAAGTTTGGTTCTATAAATAGTTTATAATTTATTGGAATTACATTCGTACCTAGTGTTTGATGCTTATCCTCCATGATTATTTTTAATGAGTTAATGCATTTAAATCTTTTGTTGAAAAAATCGTTATGAAAATTTTATCTCAACTTCTCCAGCATAGTTAAAGTTAGGTGCTTTTATTAGAAATGACGCAACATAACTGTCCTTTACGTTGAGAGTTATTGGTAGTTTAGGTTTAATATCAACTATTTCGAAAGGATTTGATATATCTATTCTTTCTATCTTTTCTTGATAACTCAATATTTTGTACAATTGAATATCTCTTTTGAATACCTGTCCTTTTTTAATATTCATGCTAAAAGTTGAACCTTCAAGTTCAATTTTCTTTTCATTGTGAACCAAAAAAACCTTTGATATACTTATATCTACATTGTTGCTACTGCTTGTATTAAATCTAACAAGAAGAGGTCCTGAGTATGAACCGCTAGGACCTTTTATTTCTAATTTAAATACTTCTTTTTCTAAATATGGAACATCTATTGGAAGAGCAGGTTTAATAGATAAAAGCTCGAATGGCTTATCCACTGTTATATCACTTACAGTCATGTCCGGACCTTTTAGATTATCTGGAAGTAATCCATTACCTAGCATATTGTTAAATGGAATGTCTATTTTAAACGTGGATTCAACAGCTCTGCCAGGAAGGCTATGAACGTCTCCTCCCAAACGAATATTTATCGCAGTAAGATTAATTGGTTTAGGTGAATCTGAATTTGGAGTTGAATCAGATTTTGAATTATTATTCATATCTTTCTTATTTTTCTTAAAGAAATCCATAATTGACATTTTTACACTTCTAACATAATATTAAGACAGTTAAAATATTAATTGTTTAGATTATTAAAGAAAGATATATAGTTTTTTAAGAATAGTTAAATATCGTGGTTTTATGTTAAAAGAAAATAGTAAAGCACCTGATTTTGAACTTGAAGGATCTGATGGTAAAAAACATACTTTAAAAGAATTTAATGGAAAAATTCTAGTTTTATATTTTTATCCAAAAGACAATACCCCTGGATGTACGATAGAGGCAAAAAACTTCAATAAAAGTTTGGATAAAATAAGAAGCTTTGGAGCCGAAGTAGTAGGAGTAAGTAAAGATGATTTAAATTCTCACAATAAGTTCTGTAGCAAATATGATCTAAAATTTCTTCTATTATCAGATCCTGAAAGTGGAATGATAAAATCTTATGATGCATATGGAGATAGAGGAATATTTGGAATGGGAACTTTAAGAAAAACAATATTGATCGATAAGAATGGAAAGGTAATCAAAGTTTTTGAGAAGGTAAAACCAGATAAACATGATGAAGAAGTAATTGAAGTTCTTAAAAATATAAAGTAATGATTTAATGGAAAAAGTATCTATGATAACTACAAATAACAATAAGTTCTTTACTGCTAAAAGGACACTTGAAAAGTATGGAATAGTACTAGAACATGTTAAAATGTCGTTATTAGAAATACAGAGTTATAATGTTGATGAAGTTATAGCACAAAAATTAAAAAGTGGGTATGAAAAAATAAAAAAACCATGTATAGTACATGATTCTG
>JAJZMZ010000024.1 GCA_021848095.1 Microcaldota archaeon
TTTCATATAATGTTATCGGATACAAACCAGGGTTTGCATTTGAGTTAGTACTGACTTGGAAACTTACATTTGCACTTTGACCTGGTGCTAATGAAGCTATATAGTAAGAACTTGTTACAGGTATTATCGGATAACTACTTTGTAGAGAGATTTGTATGTTCTTTGCATCTATATTTCCAGTGTTTGTTATAACTAAATTCAAAGGTACCGTTGTTGCTCCCGGAGTTATTGAGTATGTTCCATTAGTTATGTTGAATGTGGATGACGAAGCTACGTTTATTGGAATTGTTTGATTTTTTTCAAATACTGATTTATAATTTGCAGATAAATAACTCAAAGCAGAGTAGAAAGAAGCATTATTTGAGCTATAATTAGAAGCTGAAATTAATAATGACTCTTGCACCGTTTGACCTGGAGCTATACTACCTATAAAGAACTTTGAAACTGAGCTTAAAACATTTATTCCATATCCTGAGTAAAAGTTAGCCGTTACATTTTCTGCTGTTCCAGTACCTATGTTAGATATTCCTAAAACTAAACTTTGGTTATAGCCTTTGTATAGCGTTTGAGGTTGTTCTGATAACACATTAATAACTATATTTGGATTGTTTATCAATACAGATAAACTTTGATTTTGATTTTGCATGTATGGTTTTCCTGTTTCTGTTTGATATGAAACCTTTATTGGCATTTTATATGTTCCATTAGATATAAACTTACTTGCTTGATATGTAGAGGTTAATTGCACCGATGAACCGTCGCCTAAATATCCAATATTAAATGATTTTGCACCTATTGGGGTAAAACTTGATGTATTTAATAATGAAATTGATATATTTTTAGCTGCGCCATATCCAGAGTTTAAAACATTCAAAGAAACTGAAAAATCTTGTCCAGGTATTATGCTACTTGGTTCTGCAGTTACTGTTATATTTGGAGCTCCGTTAACATAAAATGTTATTGGTATAGTTGAGGAACCAGTTACCGTTTCAGTTGTTCCTGAGACTGTTTCGGTTGTTTGGTATGTTGCTAATACATCTAAAGTATATGTACCTGAAGGTGTACTTTTTGGTATATTTATGTTGTAATTAAAGTATGAACTTGAACCTCCATAAATTCCTTGTGACATACTACTTATCAAATAAGAGTTAGTTGGTGAGAAGTTCAATATAGGATAAGATCCTTGTAACTGTAAGTTAACATTGTTCAATGTTGACGAGTATGAGTCATATATCTGAAAAGATACATGTATCTGAGAACCCGCGGATATTGGATTTGGAGATATCTGTAAGTTAGTCACAGATAAAGCATTGTTTATATTTTGTGCGCTTACTAATGCCGGCATAAGTAAGGCAATTACTGCACAAAACATTCCTATTGCAAAATTTTTCTTCATTTTATCACTTTTTATCATAATATCACTTTGTTTAATCAATTGTACTCTTAAATAATCTAAAACTCATTATAACTATTATAAGAGAAAATATAATCATAATACTGAAATCTGTAACTATATGGCTTAATGGGAAGTATCCAGATAACATAACATCTCTTATTCCGCTAGTCGCATATGTTAAAGGATCTCCTATGCTAAATGGCTGTATAAAAGCTGGAAAAGATGATGCAGGAAAGAACGCCCCTGAAAGAAACCACGTAGGTAGTGTTATTGCTTGTGCTACAATAGCGTATAACTCAACTGTTTTTATTCTTGATGCTACTATTAAAGCAATAGCGTTGAATGATAGCGAAACAAAGAATATCAGTGCTATTATCCATAAGAAGCCTATTACTCCCATAGCTATTCCAGCTCCAAAAACAAATCCTAAACATAAAGCAAGTATGCCATACAATAATGATTGTACAGTTCCTGCTAGTAGCTTTCCTAATAAAATTGCATCCTTATTTATCGGAGCAACTAAAAATGACTTTATAGTGCCTAACTGCCTATCTACTATTATTGAAAATCCACTTCCGAAGATTGAACCGAACGCAGTTGCCATTATTATTACACTTGCAATTATGAAGTCACGATAATTACTTGAGGCTCCGGTAGTTGGATTAGATGAAACTATTGGTGCCGTCTGTTGTTGTTTTTGTTGTATAGCGCTTCCGAAATTAGATGCAGTACCTTCTATGAATGGAAGTATTGCACTTACTGTACTAAATTGACTATTTGAGTAATAAACATAAACTGACGGATTCCCATTTTGGTTTTGAGGAAATGTTGGAGCTATAGTTATTATTGCAGTAACTTCTCCATTTTGAAGTAACGAAAGAGCCGTTTCTTGATTGGTAAGTGTTAGTATATTTATCATATTTTGTCCTTGAAGTGCATTTATAAATTGAGTTGAAATTTGATTATTTGCTAAATTTACTACAGCGACAGGAACATTTGATACAGATGTACCTAAGTTTCCAAAAAATAATATAATTATAAGTGGGAACATTAGAGAACGTATAATATTAGTTCTAAGATTGCTTTTGAAAACTAACATCTCTCTTTTTGCAATCGTTATTGAATCGGAAAAAAGTGTCAAATAAATTACCTTCTAAATCTTGCCTGAGAAGCAACATTTTCTGATGATGTACTGTCCCTGAAGCTAGCTCCTGTTAGTTTTATAAAAACATCATCCATCGTTGGAAGATGAACACTATATGCAAGAACATGAATTTTTTCTTTTTCTAAATACTGTGCTATTTTAATTGATAATCCCATTGAATCTTTTTGAATGTCTCCTTTAATTATGTCTCCCTCTACAGATAACTTCAACTTGAATTTATTTGATATTATTTTTGTTGCTTTATCCACATCCTCTGGTTTAAGTGTTATTTCAAGAACATTTCCTTCAGAGACCATTCTTTTTAACTCCGAAGCAGTACCTATTGCTTTTATCTCTCCATGATCAATTATAGCTATTCTATCACATAATGCATCTGATTCTTCCAAATACTGTGTAGTTAATATTACAGTTATTCCCTTATCGTTTAATTTTCTAATACTATCCCACATGCCCACTCTACTCTGCACATCTAAACCCGTTGTTGGCTCGTCAAGTATTAGTATACTAGGTTCTTGCAACATTGATTTTACAAGATTTAATCGTCTTTGCATTCCTCCCGAAAATGTTCCAGCTGCTTTATTCGCAAACTCTTTTAGATTCGCATCTTCTAATGCCTTGTTAACTCTTTTTTCAATTTCATTTTCAGGAACGTGATATAACTTTGCAAATATTGTTAAATTATCTCTTGCCGAAAGATATCCATCTACCACTGTTTCCTGTGTCATAAAACCTATTAACTGCTTAACTTTAAGTGAGTCCTCAACATTGTCATAACCCTCGATTGTTATACTTCCTGAAGTTGGTTTTAACAAACCTAAAATCATATTTAATGTTGTTGTTTTTCCTGCTCCATTTGGTCCTAAAATACCAAATATTTCTCCTTTTTTGATATTGAAAGAAATACCTTTAACTGCTTGGAATGTACCAAATGTTTTTTTAATATTTTTAATATCTACTGCAGAATCATTCATTCATTTCAACCATTAACTCTTTTAACGAGTTTAAGTAATCCTCAACTATGGATTTAAATTTTTTTGATAACCTTCTTCCTTTTGGCGTAAGCTCAAGGACTTTTTGTGTTTTTATTTTTTTGTTAACTGTAGATTTTATCAAACCTAATTTTTCCATTGCTAATATTACGTTATAAATATCATTTTTTGTAACGTCTAAAGAAATTTTTTTATTTGATTGTATTTCTTTCATTAAAGCGTATGTATGTATCTTCTTTTTTTCTAATTTTTTAATTATTAAAATTCTTAATATTCCACTTTTAAAATTTTTATTTACGCAAGTGAAATCCATTTTAATATTATTTTTCATAAGTATCAATTAGTTTAAATTTAAAATAGTATTATATGGAGTGTAATATTTATATATTGATATGATTTATGAACAGTTATTGAAGTATATCATTAATGGAACTTAAAACAAAAAGAATATAAAAAAGCAATATCCATATATAATGGATAAAATGTTAGATATTAATTTTATTGAAGCAAAATGGCAACGTGAATGGGCCAATGCAAAACTTTTTGAGTCAGAAGTAAATCAAAAAAAACCATTTATGATTACAGCTGCGATACCTTATCCTAACGGTCCTCAACACATAGGACATTTTAGAACATATGGAACGGCAGATACACTTGCTAGATATAAAAGAATGAAAGGTTTCAATGTCCTCTATCCTTTTGGTTTTCATTTGACAGGAATACCGCTTTTAGCACAAGCAAATAAAGTAAAGGAAAGGGATCAGAACATAATTAATGACTTTAAAAGTTTTGGTATTTCTGATCAAGAAATAGAAAAGATGTCAGATCCTCTTTATATGGGTACTTACTTTGCAAGTGAAGTAGAAAGTGGCATAAAACTTTCAGGTTTCAGTATAGATTGGAGAAGGAGATTTACAACAATAGACCCAAAATTCAGCAAGTTTATAGAGTGGCAGTTTGAAATTCTTAAAGAAAAAGGGTGTTTAGTTCAAGGAAGTCATCCGGTGGGGTGGTGTAAAAAAGAAAGTAATGCTGTAGGTATGCACGATACAAAAGGAGATGCTGAACCTGAGATAGAACAAGAATCAGGAGTAATATTCGATATAGTAGGAGAAACATATGGATTAATATGCGCAACATATAGACCAGAAACAATTTATGGTGTTACAAATGTTTTCGTTAAACCTGAAACTACATATTATATATGTAAGGTAAATGATTCACAAAATATTATTGTATCGGATAAAACTTATGAGAAATTAAGTTTCCAATTAAAATTAGAAAAGATATCTGAAATAAAAGGACAAGAGTTATTAAATAAAAAATGTATAAATCCGTTATCTAAAGTAGAGATACCAATTTTACCGGGATCATTTGTAAAGGAAGATTTAGGGACAGGAAGTGTAATGAGTGTACCTGCACATGCTCCATTTGATTACGTTGCATTAAAAAAACTATATAACTCTGGTTACTTAAAAGAAGAGGTTAAACCTGTAGTTGTATTAAAAATAACAGGTGTCGAAGCTGAGATACCCTCAATATATTACCTAACAAAGGTATCTGGAGATATTAATTCTTCTGATGAAAAGATAGAAGAAGCGACTAAATTAGAATATAAAGAAGAAGCACATAAAGGAGTAATGACATTTCCAGGTTATGAAAATGTATCTGAGTTAGAAACAAGAGAAAAGATAAAGAATGCATTATCTGTAGATAAAAAATACTTTCCGATTTATATTTTAGCAAATAAAACTAAGGTTTTATGTAGATGTGGTACTGAGATAGTTGTTAAAGTAATAGACAATCAATGGTTTATAAACTATGGAGATGAAACTTGGAAAAGTTCAGCAATGAAGTTACTATCTGAGATAGATGTAATTCCATTAAAATCAAAAAATGCTCTTTCATCAGCTATAAATTGGATAAATTTAAGAGCGGTTGCAAGAGCACAAGGATTAGGAACTAGATTCCCATTAGATAAAAATTACATAATAGAATCACTTTCTGATTCTACAATATACATGGCTTATTATACAATAGATTATATAATAAAAAGTGTTGATGATGAAAAACTTACACCTGAATTTTTTGATTTTGTATTTAGAGGGATAGGAAATATAGAAGATATATCGAAAAAAACAGGAATAGATTATGAAGTAATTAAAAAATCACGCGAATCATTTACTTATTGGTATACAAATACGTCAAGAGCTTCAGGATTAGATTTAATTTTTAATCATCTTACGATGTATATTTTTAACCATGTACTAATTTTTGATAAAGAATACTGGCCTAAACACATTGTTATAAATGGTTTAGTAATGATGAATGGAGAAAAAATGAGTAAAAGTTTGGGAAATGTACTTTTAGTCAAAGACGCAATTAAAAAGTATGGTTCAGATATTTTAAAGTTAGTTGAGATAGGCAATGCCGATCTTTTTAATGACTCAGACTTCAATGTAGAAACAGCAAATAGTGTTAGAGATAAATTAGAGTTCTTTTTTGATTGTTGTGTGAAACTTAATGAAATACCTAGCAATAAACTTGAACAAATTGATTATTGGTTATACTCTAAATTAAACAATAAAAAAACTATAATAACAAATGCAATGGAGAAATTAGAGTTAAGAGATCTTGTAACAAATATAGTATTTAATACCTCAATAGAGTTAAAAAGATACTTTAGCAGAGGAGGGAATAATGCAATTGTATTGAAAGATTATCTTTCAGATGTATCATTGATGTTACAACCTATTGCACCACACATATCAGAAGAGTTATGGCACATATTAGGAAATACAACATTTACAACAACTGAGAAGTGGCCTGAAACAGATAAAGAATTAATCGATATGAAAATAGAGGAAAAAGAGCAAGAAATAGACTCATTAATAGATGACATAAAACAAGCATATGAGTTAACAAAGAAAAAAATACCCAACATATCTTCATGTAATATTATTGTTGCTAGTCAATGGAAACGTGATGCACTGAACTCTTTAATTGAAACCAAAAAAATAGATGCAACAATTACGTCTTTAGGAGATAAAGTAAACAAAGAACAAGCAGCAAAGTATCTCTCGCAATTATTTAAAAAAGTAAATGAATTAAAAATGTGCAGTATAAGTGAGCAAGATGAGTATGAGTCTTTAAGTTCTTCAAAAGAATACATCTCAAAAATAATAGGAATTCCAATAGAAATTCAAAGAGAAAATGATTCTATCTCACAGAGAGCGGGTAAGGCTACGCCGATGAAACCAAGTATAGAAATACTTTAGTACCTTTCAGTAAGTACTTTTTCGCAGGCGTTAAAGAATTCTTTTGAAAGATTTACTACCGTTTTATTAAAAACACGTAGCCTTACAAAGATTAGATGACTATCGTTTAATTTAGGTATATTTTCTTGAGATTCAGATATTTGTTCAATTATATTATCTCTAAAAACATCAATATTTCTACTTAAAAATTTGAGTACAGGTAACCTGTTTGCTAAAGTAGTATCTGCCAAAGAATATGTTGATTTAGAAATAGATTGAATTGAATCAATTGCAAATTTAGAACAGGATATTATTGTATTTGTTGATCTTTCTAAAAGTGTGTATTTATATGATTGATCTGCATTTGCTCTACTTAAAACTTTTAAATGTTTTTTGAATGAAAACTCATTAAAATCAGTAAAGTATTTATCTAAATTAGCAATATTTGAAGATACAACTTTGTTTTGCCAATCTCTAATTACAATTTGGTTTTTTGTTAAGTTTGGTTTCTCTGAAGACATAAATTTTCACCATTATTGATTTTTATAAATAAAATTAATGTAATCATCTAGTGATTTAGATAATTTTTTATTTTCATAATTAAGTATTTTTAATAAACTAGTTGTTGAACGAATAGGGTCGTTTTCCGTTTGTTTTTCAATGCTAATTAAATGATCTTCATAAAAATTAAACGAAACTAAACATAAACTATTCAGGTGGGATATTTTACTGACATTTGCAATTGAATTAGAATTATGAGATAAATCTGAATTTGTAACTTCATATAATATTCTAAAAAATCTACTAAATACTATATCATCACTTACAAAAATTTCATAACAGTCTCTAACACATTGTTCAAGTAAGTATACATCTCCAAAATTATCTTTTTTACTTGAAGTAATTTGTAAACAATCAGTTGTTCTAGAACGTATTAACATTTTAACATTATGTATTGATAATTTTGCCTTTTCTTCTTTTTCAGAATAAGATCGGGCTTTTTTAATTACTCCTTCACGAACATAATTTTCAAGTCTGCTATACTTAACTTTTAATTTTTTAAGTGAATCACGAGACCAACTTTCTGAGTCTCCTAATTGTGTAGTAATGGGCATTGGATCAATAAAAATTATATTTTATTTGATATAAATATCTTTCTTATTAAAAACCACGAAATAGTACTCCCCTGTATAAGTTAGACATTATAAATGCAATGACTAACAAGAATCCTATGTTATATATCATACCGGTTACTGATAAACCAATAAATGGACTTAAATATAGTAAAAGAATAACTGTAGAGATTAATGTAATTACATAAATAGGTTTATTCCAGCTTAAAACCTTACTTCCATCAAGTGGATATATTGGAAGCATATTGAAAAAAGCTAACCATAAATTAATGAATGCAGTAAATACTAATGTTGCTTCTATGTATGTATTAAATTGTATTAGAAATGCTAATGCAAACACAATAAAGAACAGTATCAAGTTTGTTAAAGGACCTACTAGTGAAACTATACCGTTTTCTTTTTTTGTGAAGTTATTCGTGTAGATCATTGTTGCTCCGGGCATTGCCATTAAAAATCCAATAAAACTGGTTACAAGGGCAATTATTATACCAAAATCAGATCTTTTGAATGCGGCTACTGCTCCAAAACGCTGTGCTGAAATTTTATGCATGTATTCGTGTAATATAAATGAAACAGTAACTGCAATTAATGCCATAGGAAAGTAATATATGAAATTTTTAAATCCTAAAATAATAGAAAATGCTATAGATAAAGCTATGTCTGCTATTATTAAGTCAGTAAGCTCTTCTTTTGTGGGAATATTACTTCTAGCGTTTGCCATATATTAACACATTAATTAAACAAATGTTAATATTTAAACAATAAAGTTTAATAACTCTCTTTAACAAAATAAATAAAATAACTACAATTAAAGCCCCATCGTCTAGTGGTCACCTTTTAATTAGGACATAAAAGGACGGCAGGCTCTGGACCTGCAAACGCCAGTTCGAATCTGGCTGGGGCTAATTTAAATATCTGAAAGTTTATAACTTTAGATATGAACATGTCTTCTTCTGCTTTTAAAACAAAGCAATTCCCTTTAGAAAAAATAGATTTGTATTCTGTAGAGTTATGTTCGGGTTTAGAAAAAAGAGGATTAAAAAATAATAATGTATTTTTTAAGTGTATAAGATCAGACATATATCAAGATAATAGATTTCTTTTTGGAAAGGACGTTTTTGATACAGCTAGTTTTAAACATCCATTCAGATCAGAAAGAGCAGTAGTGGTCAGATACAAAGAGTTAGAGATAACAGGAGAGTTCAATCAACTTGAAAAGATATACAGAGTAATGCCTGAAAGTACAGCTATACCGATATGTTTAGTCACTTTTAGAAATAATGTAGTAGGTTATCTTGCTGAAAATGTAAGTGGAACACCTTTTCTTTCTTTAAAAAGAGATAAAAGAGTAAAATACCTTAATGAGTGTGTAATTCCAGTTATCTACAAACTGCATCAAAATAATATCGGACATGGAGATATATTGGTGGGTAACTCAGAAGGAGGAGGAAACATATTCATAGTTGAGAATGGCATAAAATTAATAGACCCTCTACCTGGATATAAAGGAATTACAGATAAAGAAAGAATTGAATTTGACATAGAAAATATAAGACGTGTGTTGAGTTAGGAGTAGAAAATAATGTCATAGTTTTTATATTTTTATCTTTAATATTATACTAAGTATTCTTAATAGTACTTAAAATTAATAATTATTGATTTCATGGCCGAGATAGATCTTTCATGGACAGAGAAGTATAGACCTTCTAAATTAACAGAAGTAATAGGTCAGGATGCGATAGTTGAAAAATTAAAGGCTTTTGTTAAAATTAAAAGTTTTCCTAGTATGATCTTTGCAGGACCTGCAGGAGTCGGAAAAACTACATCTGCAATAGCAATGGCAAAGGAGTTATATGGGACATCAATAAACGAAGCGTTTCTTGAGCTAAACGCAAGCGACTCGAGAGGTATTGAGGTAGTAAGAGGAAAGGTAAAAGAGTTTGCAAGAACAATTCCTTTATCGAGTGGTTTAGTTAAGATAGTATTTCTTGATGAAGCCGATGCTCTCACGCCAGAAGCACAACATGCACTTAGGAGAACTATGGAAAAGTACTCAGCTACAACTAGATTTATATTAGGAGCTAACTACTCAAGTAAAATAATAGACCCTATACAAAGTAGGTGTGTTGTTCTTAGATTTAAGCCATTGAAAGAAGAAGAGATGAAAGCTTATATAAAAAGAGTTGCAGCTTCAGAATCGTTGGATATTGATGAAAAAGCAGTTGAAGCATTACTTTATGTATGTGAAGGAGATTTAAGAAGATTAACCAATATACTTCAAAGTGCAGCAGTAACTGAAAAAAAGATAACAGAAGCTTCTATTTATGAAATTGCAGCTAGAGCTCGTCCGAAAGAAGTAATTGCAATGCTTAGATGTGCAATTTCAGGAGATTTTGAAAAGGCAAGAACAGAGTTAAATACATTAACATTAGTACATGGTATGAGTGGTGAAGATGTACTAGTACAATGCTATAGAGAAGCTGTTTCTATGGATTTAGATGATAAAAAGAAGCTTCGTTTAATCTCACAGATAGGAGATTGCAATTACAGAATAGTAGAAGGTGCAAATGATAGAATACAGCTAGAAGCTATGCTAGCAAAGCTTGCTTTATTAGGAGAAAAAGCTTAATAAAAAATTAAATTAAGTAATTATAATTCTAATATACTACTTCCGTTAATGTAGTTACGTTTTCCTTCTCTTAGAATTGGTTTTGTTTTTGAAGGTGTTCTGTCTCTAAGACTGTTTATTAAATCTGAAAAGTTGCTTGGATCTACGTTTATTCCAATATGCTTTTGAGAGTCTGTTACTGATTTTTTTCCTTGTATTACATTGTTCATATAATCGTAAAATGTTCTGTTTATCCTGATTTATATACTCAAGTTTGCTATTCGTCTTTAAACGATGTAATAAAACATTATTTAAAAAACTACCGATAGAAAACTACCTTAATCATTTAGAAGTATTTAAATAGTATTATTGTTTTTATATAAATCGGTGTTTTTTTGATAAGTGAAGCGTTTAATGGCTCAGTTAAATATCTTCAAATAATGAATGAAGAGGGAGAAATAGATCAGACAGTTATGCCACAGGACATAAGTGATTCTCAGATTTTAGAGATGTATAAAGGAATGATGCTTGCAAGAGCTGTCGATGCTAAAGTCCTTAGTCTTCAAAGACAAGGACGTGCAGTAACATATGCACCTTTACTAGGTGAGGAAGCGACACAGATAGGAACAGCAATGGCTATGAGAAAACAAGATATCTTTGTTCCAGCTTTTAGACAACATGGAGTATTTATAGAAAGAGGAGTTCCAATGGACTCATTATTCTTATACTGGAGAGGTTTTGAGGAAGGAAATGTTTTTCCAAAAGAGCTCAATGCATTTCCAATAATAGTTCCCGTTGCAACGCAGATGCCACATGCTACAGGAATTGCTTTTGCACAACGATATCTTAAAAAAGACTCGGCCGTTTTAGTTTATGTCGGAGATGGAGGAACTTCAGAAGGAGATTTTTATGAAGCAATTAACTTCGCAGGCGTTTGGAAAGTACCACTAATAACAATAATAGAGAATAATCAATGGGCAATTTCACTACCTAGAAATGAACAAACAATGGCAAAAACATTAGCTCAAAAAGCTATAGCAGTAGGTATCGATTCTATTCAAGTAGATGGAAATGATGTTTTAGCTGTTTATAAAGCAACTAAAGATGCAATAACAAACTCAAGTAAAGGCCCAATGATAATAGAGTGTGTAACATACAGAATGGGTTTACACACTACATCTGATGACCCTACAAAGTACAGAACAGATATTGAGGTAGAAACATGGAAAAAGAAAGATCCTATTGAACGTGTTAAAAAGTATTTAGTTAAAAAAGGATTATGGAATGATGCAAGAGAACAACAAGAAACTGAAGCAATTTCTAAATTAGTTGATGAATCTGTAGAAAAAGCTGAAAGATTTAAACCAGATCCTAGAAGTATGTTTAGTACAGTTTACAGCTTTATGCCACAAACACTTCGTGAAGAGTTTGATGAAGCTGAGGCGAATAACTTTTGGCAGTAGGTGTTTTTATGCAAATGAATATGGTTTCTGCACTTAACAATGCATTAGATATAATATTGAAAGAAAATGACAAAGCGTTAATTTTAGGAGAAGACGTAGGAAAAGACGGTGGTGTTTTCAGAGTTACTGAAGGTTTATTAGAAAAGTATGGTGAAAATAGAGTAGTTGATACACCATTAGCTGAATCAGGAATTATTGGAACATCTATAGGGATGGCACTTTCAGGTTTACACCCTATATCAGAGATTCAGTTCGCAGGTTTTATGTTCTTAGGTTTTTCACAATTAATAAATCACGCTTCTAGATATAGAACTAGAACACGATCTAATATGAGTTTACCAATGGTTGTAAGAACACCTGTAAGTGGAGGTGTCAGAACACTAGAACATCACTCAGATAGTCCAGAAACGTACTACTCGCACATTGGTGGTTTAATAGTTGTGGAACCATCTACACCTTATGATGCAAAAGGTTTGCTTATAAAAGCGTCTAGAATGAATGATCCAGTTGTATTTTTAGAGCCAACAAAACTTTACCGTTTATTTAGAGAAGAAGTTCCTGAAGAACCATATGAAGTTACAATAGGAAAAGCAAAGGTAGTGAGAGAGGGCAGTAAATTAAGTATAGTTACATATGGAACTATGGTTCCGGTAGTTAAAAGTGTTGTTGAAAAGAAAAAGCTAGATGCTGAGATAATTGATTTGAGAACTATAAATCCAATAGATGAAAAAACTATTTTAGAAAGTGTTAGTAAAACAGGAAGAGTTGCCATTGTTCACGAAGCATCATTAAGTTTTGGCGTAGGAGCGGAGATAGCAGCAAGAATTTCTGAAAAAGCGCTTTATAAATTAAATGCGCCTATTGTAAGAGTAGGTGGAAATAGTTTCCCATATCCATATCCAGGATATGAAAACTTCTATGTTCCAAATGAAAAGAAGATATCTTATGCATTGGATAAACTGTTAAAGGGTTGAGTTATGAAAGAGTTAAAATTTGTTGATGTTGGAGAAGGAATAACAGAGGGAAATATTAAAAAATGGTTGTTCAAAGACGGAGATTCGGTAAAAGAAGATACAACTATAGTACAGATAGAAACTGACAAAGCAGTAGTAAATATACCTGCACCAGTATCTGGTAAGTTAAAGATAGTTGCAAAAGAAAATACAACACTTAAGACAGGAGATACAATAGCATTTGTAGGAGATGATGTTTCTACAACAACACCTCAACAAACAACACAAGGACCATCAAGTAGTGTTATCAGTAAGGCAATACACGAACAAGAAAGTATCAAGGAGTTTGGTTTTGCGCCGGATTCTGATGCTGCAATTAATGCTCCTTCAACTAGCACAGCACAGCCACAAAAAACTACGACACAACCGCAAACAAACATAAATCAACAACAAACAAATACAATTCAACCACAAATGAATACAACAAAGCAACAACAAAAAACAGAGGTCATTGCAACACCAGGCGTAAGAAAACTTGCAAGAGACTTGAATATTGATATAAATACAGTAAAAGGAACAGGTCCTAATGGAAAGATACTTGAAAATGATGTTAGATCCGCTTCAATAAGTACAAATAAGAAAACATCAATCCCTAAGTTTTCAGAAACATTAGAAAAGTCACACACAGAAGATATTGAAAGAGTTCCATTAACACAAACAAGAAAAGCAATAGCAAAGAATATGGAGTTATCATGGTCAATACCAAGAGCAGTGCATATGGATCACATAGATGTAACAAATCTTTACGATTTAGTAAAAAGGGAAAAGGAGAACATGGCTAAAAGAAATGTAAAGCTTACTTTCTTACCATTTATAATTAAGGCAACAATAGAAGCAATTAAAGAGAATCCACGATTTAACTCTAGTTATGATCATGAAAAACTTGAGATAATATTAAAAAAATATTACAATATAGGATTAGCAGCACAAGGTCCTGATGGATTAAAGGTTGTAGTTATAAAAAATTCTGAGAAGAAGAATATTTCAGATATTGCAAAAGAGATACAAATGTTGTCAGAGAAAGTTAAAAAAGCAGAGGTTTCATTAGAGGATATGTCAGACTCAACATTTACTATAACCAATATAGGAAGTTTAGGAGGAGGAGATTTTTCAGTCCCAATGATAAATTATCCTGAAGTTGCAATATTAGGAATACATCTAATAAGAGATACACCTGTAGTCAAAGATGGTGAGATTCAAATAAGAAAAATACTTCCATTTTCACTTACATTTGATCACAGAGTAGTTGATGGAGCTGATGCAGTAGCTTTTGGTAATGCACTGAAAAGATATCTAGAGGATCCTGATTTTCTAGAGTTAATTGCTTAGTTGATTTTATGGTAATGGGCTCTATACCTGAAAAAGTAAATCTTGCAATAGTAGGTGGTGGTGTAGGAGGTTATGTCGCGGCTATACGCGCCGCTGAGCTAGGTCTTTCAGTAATTATAATAGAAAAGGACAAGATGGGTGGCCATTGCTTAAACTATGCGTGTATACCGTCTAAAACACTATTGCACATTGCTGATATATACCACAAAGCAAAGAACTCACAAAACTTCGGAATAGAAGCTGAGCCAAAAATAAATGCACAAAAAATATTAGAGTGGAGAATGGGCGTTTCTGAAAAGCTAGAAAAAGGTGTAGAATTTTTATGTAACTCTAATGGAATAGAGATAGTAAAAGGCGGAGCAACATTCATATCCTCTCAAAAGTTACAGATAACTAATGGAACTGAGATTGATTTTGATACCGCAATAATAGCAACCGGTTCTGTCCCAGTAGAGTTAAAGGGCTTTGAGTTTAATGACTACATACTTGACTATAAAAAAGCATTAATGCTTTCAACAATACCTAAAACATTAACAATAATAGGAGCAGGATATGTTGCAGTAGAGTTAGCTACACTTTATGCTAAGCTTGGTGTTTCTGTTTCTATACTTGCACGATCAACTATTCTATCACATTTTGATCCTGAAGCTGTTTCAATAATAGAAAAAAGCCTTGAAAAGTTAAATGTTAAAATTTACAAAAACTCAGTTCCTGAGTCACATACACAAACCTCAATTAAATTGAAGTCAGGAGAAGAAATACCGCACGAGTTAGTTGTTGTAGCAGTAGGATTAAAACCATACACTGATAATTTAGGTTTAGAAAATACTAAAGTAGTTGTAGATCAAAAAGGTTTCATAACTGTCGGACAATCGTTAAACACAGCAGATGAAAAGATATTAGCAATTGGAGATGTTATAGGGGAACCGATGCTTGCACATAAATCAATGAGACAAGGGGTCATCGCGGCAGAGGTAGCTGCTGGAAAAAATGCCGGTTTCGACAATGTCGTAATACCAGCAGTTGTATTTTCAGACCCAGAAATTGGAATAGCAGGAGATGTTTCTGAAAAAACAGGAATTTACATTAAAAAGTTCCCATTAACTGCACTTGGAAGAGCAATAGCAATGAACAAAACAGATGGCTTTGTTAAGATTGCATATGATAAAAATAAAGTAGTGAAAGGTATTGAAATTGTATCGTCTGATGCAAATGCAATGGTTGCTGAAGCTGCGTTAGCCATAGAGATGGGTGCAACATTAGAAGACATTGCAGATACAATACATCCTCATCCAACATATACTGAACAAATACAGGAAGTAGCAGAAGCAGGTTTAGGAAGACCAATACATTTCTTTTATGGAAAAAATAATGAAAATGGTAAATAAGTATGAACGTATCTCTTTTCACTAAAAAAAAGTATCCAGAAATAGAAAGAAAGATAAGAAGTAACTTTGAGGTAGTAAAAAACGGAGAGATTTGCATAGCAATAGGAGGAGATGGTACATTTATTCATGCAGCACAAAAAACTTCCTGTCCCATACTTTTAATACGGGATAATACTGATGATAGTACAGGCTATTACTCAGATTTAGGAGTAGATAGAATTGATGAAGTAATACATTTATTAAAAAATAAAAATTATCATGTTGAATTATTAGGTAAAAAACTTCTCTTAACGTATAAAAATAAAAAATATTATGCAATTAACGAGTGTTACTTATCAAACAGTGTTGGGGAAGTAAGCTTCAAAGTTTATGAGATCATAAACAACAAGCGTCAACATATATACCCATTTGTTGTAGGAGGAGATGGAGTTATAATAAGTAGTAAAATAGGTTCTACAGCTTATAATAGAAGTGCAGGAGGGCCTATACTTCTTGAGAATAATCTTTTTTGTATTACATTTATTAATCCCGATGGACCTTATAGAAACGCGCTTGTAGTAAACTCAAATAAAACAATTGAGATAGAGATTTCAAAGTATGAAGGAGTTCTAAGGTATGATAACTTTACTGTTGGTACTATTAGAAAAGGGGATTCTTTTAGAGTGAAATCCTCTGAAAAAGAAATTAAAATAATTAAGTTAAATGGAATTTACGAAACGTTCGGGGATAAATTAAAAAGAGTAATAAAAAGCAAGATGCAAAACGCATAGAATAAAGTAAACTTTTTATTTTTTTATTAAATAAATATTTAAGTTGTTTGAGAACTTATTATATTCACTAGTGCAGGAATTGTGTAATTTGTAACTGAAGATGCGCTATAATTTCCAGTTGATAAAATAACTGCAAAGTAATTTTTATAATATCCTAAAATAAGAAATGATTTTACATTTCCATTATAAATACGATAAAGTTCAGAATAATTTACGCCATTGTATGTTTTATTGTAAATTGGAGAGTATTGATGTGTTATTAACTCGTGATTTAAAGTGCTGTGATAATTATTTGAAGCAGATGTATTAAGAATTGATATTAACTCTAATACCGAGTTAGACCCATAATATGCTACCTTCACTCCGCTTGTTATGTTTCTATTTGAGATGTTTAAGTTATATAATTGGTTAATAAGTGTAATATTTCTAATTGTACTACTCCTCGTTAAGTTAAAATAATGATATGAACCTGAACCAACAGCAGAGCTAAGCTTGACATTTATTGGAACATTATTTATACCGTTTGAACTTTGATGTTGTACATTGTAATTAGTGCTAATCACATATGCAATTATTGAAAAAATAACTATAACTAAAATTACAGCAATTGCAACATTCTTTTTAGAGTGTTTTGCTTTTGAATCAATATTGTTTATATTTGAGTTATACATAATATCACGGTAAAGGTTGCGCATTTGTAGATATTGCAATTCTTTGATAAGTCATATCGCCTAATCCGTTTGAACCATAGCCAAATTCAGTTCCGATAGGCAATGTGAATGTGCCCGTATTAGCAAAGGAAACATTAAACTCGCCACTAGGTCCATTTTCAAATGTAGAGTTATAAGTAATTAGATCATAAATACTGTATACTGAACCTCCATTAGTAACACTAGCAATACCAGAATATAAGTACTTACCATCCGGAGATACTATCATTTCTCCAGGTCCGCCAGTAAAACAACCACCACCATTGGCACCTGAATCATAGTTTATTTTAACTATTTTTTGAAGTTGTGTATTTATCGTTGCAATTGCGCAATTAGAAAATGGAGTTGAATAACCTACAAAAACAAATGTTCCGTTAGTTGTAGATGTCATAGCATCTCTTTTGTTGTTGTAAATGGTATCATAGAAATTAAAATGAGGAAGTGATATCGTACTGAAAGCATTTGTATTCTTATTGTATATTGCAACTTCTCCGTTTTCTGGACTTAACATGTAAACATATGGTGTATTATTAACTGGAACTACAGGAGGATTTGTTAAAATTGAGTTAGTTGATTGAGATAATAATCCCGAATCAGTTACTGTCCAATAACTATAAGTTATAAACTCATTTGGACTAGGTGGCGAAGAACAACTAAAAGCTCCGGCATCTCCAGTGCCCGCGGCGGTTTGAGTATCACTATTCCCATTTGCATTGTATGTTGAAGCTATAGTATCATTTAATGGATAATTGAAAACTATTTGAGCTGCCGTTGCGCCCATACCTCCAGGAGCAGGACCAGGAGCATCACTATAATCATCTTGAAGTTGAGTTTGATAAGATAATACAGTCATATCGTTATTTTTTTCAAGCATTCCATTTATATAAACAGTAGAAGTTGATGCAAAACCATAATTTGCTTCAGCAGCACAAACAGAACCAGAAGATGAGGACATAGATGAAAAAGCATCTATTGTTTGATAAGGGGTTAGATATAAGTTTCCTGCAGCGCAAGGACCTCCTGAAGGGCAGTTTGCAGCTTGAGAATTACTAGTTGTTGCAGCCATACCAGATAAAATAACATTTGTTGGAAACACTTGGGATAAAGTTTGAGCATAAAACTCGTAATTTACACTTCCTGAAGGGTATATTGAGAAGAAATTTCCATTTGGTTGTGAAAAATCAGCCACCATTGGTAAATAATACGTACTTGTTTCAGGAGTCATTGGATAACCAGAGTTATAAAAGTATGAAATTTGCGCTTCTGGCGCTACAATATTTGAGTTAACAATATTTTGTGTAGTATTAGCAGTAGTCAATAACGCTTGTCCATCATTTATAGTATTGCCAGTGTAGTTATAACCTCCAATTCTTAAGTTATTTCCATCATAAAGTAATGCAGTAGGAGAAAATGTAGATGGTAATGTAACATTTTCTTTGTTTATTAAGTATGCACTGCTTATAATACTAACCTGTCCAAAGTTTGTAGAACCTGGATTATAATAATTTCCTGATTTCTGAGCGCCTGTTGTGTATATATTGTAGTTATTTTGTGGTGCGTATACAATGTCTGCATTTCCATAAGTTTTAGGAGTATTTAAGTTATTTTCTAGGCCCAGAACACCATCTTGAGAACCTGATTTAAGATTATAAATTTCATAAAAGTTTCCAGAACCTACCGTTGTGCTTACATATAAATCAGTACTATTTGCACTTGAAACAAAGTTATATTGTGAGCCCGTAGCTAATGGAATAGAATCGGGATAATTAACGTAGGGATCAGTGGATCTGAAGTTCTGAACACTCTTTACACTGGAAACGCCACTTCCACTTACTGGAAATGTGTATACGGTTTCGTTTGATAGTACAACATAAAGATCAGTAAGATTACTACTTAATGTTGCACCAACAGTATAGTTACTTAAAGATAATGCTACGTTTGTGTAGTTTATCTTTAACGATGTTGTGTTAAATGATGCTATTGACGAGTTGTATTCAGATGAAGATGTTCCATTGACCATTGCAAAGTACATAAAGTTTCCATCTGTTACCATATTTATTATTCCAGAAGCAGAACCTATTGAAGGTCCGAATTTGTTTATTAATATATTTGCTGCCATTGAGTTATTTTTGGTGGTATTTAATACATATAAATTAGTTGAGTTTGAAATAAAAGCATAATTACCTAACATTATGAAACTTGTGAAGTAAGGATTATATGCTGCATCTGAAGCCGATGATCCGATAATATTAGTTAAGTTTTTAACTTGTATTTTATTGTAAGTGTAGAATAAATTAGAGGATGTCATAGCATCTTGCAAATCAGTTTTATTGATTATTACTAAATATGGGCCTTCTGGTGTATTAAAAGCTGATGATGTCCCTCCTATTAAGATGTAAAGTGAACCTGATGAGTTAAACTGCATTGAATAGCCATCTCCAGAAGCTACTCCTTGAATTATAGTCGTATTTGCAGTTGAGTTTGCTATTAAAGCTTCCTTAACTACTGATTCAGTAGATGTATTTATTATTACTAGAGCAGCTGTGAAACTGCTATTTCCATCATTATAAAACTTAGATAAGTCATAAACATAACCGTCTCTAGAAACTGTAATGTAATTGTGATTAGATTCATAGTATGAGCTACCTATACTGTTCAACACATTGTTGTGGTACATATCGCTTACTAGCCCTATCGTTTGTCCACCGTTATTATTGCTGTAGAAATAAGTATCCTTTGATGGATAGGTATAAGCTGGAACTGGATAATAGAAACCTGTTTGTTTATTGAAGTTTGCCGTTTCCACCGTATTGTCACTCATAGTTAAGGTGTTTGTTGATGCTGTTCCTGCATAACATCCTATACCAGTACAAGTCCAATCATTAAATTCATAACCAGAAGCAGGAGTTTCAGATATTATTACTGTGTTTCCAGCTTGATATGAACCACTTGGTGGAGAGGCAGTTCCCCCATTTGTTGGATTAACATTAGTTGTTAAGGTGTAAGTTGCAATTGATTGTTGGAAGTTTGCTGTTTCTACAATATCTGAGTTCATTGTTATTGTTGCTGATTTTGTAGTTCCAGAGTAACAACCCGTTCCTGTACAAGACCAACCCGTAAATATATAACCTGATGCAGGAGTTTCTGAGATTGTAACTTGTGTTCCAGAGTAATAACTTCCTGAAGCAGGAGTCACCGTTCCTCCATTTGATGGAACTGAGTTTGTTGTTAAAGTATAAGTTGCTAATTGGTTGAAGCTTGCCGTTTCTACTATATTAGCATCCATAATTATTGTCGGATTAGTAGATGTTCCTGAGTAACAACCCGTTCCAGTACAAGTCCAATCGTTAAATGAATAACCCGTACTTGGAGTTTCTGAGATTGATACTGATTTCCCACTGTTATAACTTCCTGAAGTTGGAGATGTCGTACCTCCATTTGTTGGAGAAGGATATGTATTTAATGTATAAGTAGGCAACGTTGTTGTTGTACTTAATAAAGAATTATATTGATAAATATATGTCAAACCGCTTCCTGAAGTTGTTAATGAAACTTCTTGTTTACTATTACTATTACAATTTTGAGAGATACATTCAGAGTATGTTAAGTAAAACTGTGGACTTATCTCAGAACCTATTGGAAGTGTAAGACCAGTTACTGAGATAGTACATGTAATACGTTCACCTTGAAGAGCTGTAGAAGGTTGACAACTACCTTGATAATACTGTGAGTTAGGAGTAAACTTAATTGAAAATGAAGAAGAGGAAAAATATAAGGGTTTATTGACATTATTTGAAAACTCAATTAATGCAGATGTTCCAATTGAGTTAGAGTTTATCAAAAGTTGATAACATGGAAACTCTGGAGAGATATAACAGTATGACGATGCATATGTTGTTTGATTGCTCGAGTAGTAAAAGTAAATGACGAGTACTGCAATTAATATTATTATTGCCCATGAGTAACTAAGAACATATTCTATTGCGGATTGCTGTTTTGAAGTTTTTTTTGTAGTGCCGTGTAGTATTTTTTTAGAAGATGCCATTTAATTACAACAATACTTAAGTAAAAAACTTTAAATACCTTTCTTATTTTGTTCTTTTCACTTTAATTGATATTCTTAATTATAGTTTTAAGTATGTTATAACCATCTGCAAATGTTCTTAATTTACCCGTTCCTGAGTCACGTTTTTTCTCAATACTGGGAATCTCTATAATTGATAAATGTTCTTTTGCTGCTTTTATATTTATTTCAGTTTCTATTGCAAATCTATCTTCTTTTAAATTTAATTTATTTATAACTGATTTTTTGAAACCCCTGTAACCGTAGCAAAGATCAGTATAATTTGATTTGAAAAAAAGATTTACTAAAAATACAAAAAATCTATTGCCAAATTTTCTTATGAAGGGCATATCCTCAGTCCCTCCACCTGCCATGAAACGAGAACCCATGCAAATATCATAGCCTATCCTTATACTACTTATTATAAGTCGTAATTCTTTTGGGTCATTTGAAAGATCTGCATCCATCGATATTAAAATATCGCCATTTGCTTCTTTGAAACCCTTTCTTAAAGCTGAACCTTTTCCTTTGTTATCATAAATTACTTTTACATTAAATTTTTTAGCTAACTCCACTGTTTTATCTTTTGAATGACCATCAACAATTATTATTTCATGGTTAATACCTTCAAGAATTGAGTTAACCTTTTCAAGAACATTTTCTATGTTGCCTTCTTCATTCAAGGTAGGTATAATTATAGAAACAAGATCTTTTTTCATAATTACCATTTATATTTTTTAGGTATTTTTTTAATTGCTTCTTCGGTCATGAAGTTCAAACCAAAAAACAAAGGAGTTATATTTCCATCTTCAAAAGTTACTGCAGTTATACTGGCATAAGTTGGTCTGAAAGAAAAACTAATTAGGTGATCTGCAGTGTAAGCTGACGCAATTACAGAGACTATCGGATCATGGTGTGTTACTGCCAAAATGCAAGAGTTTTTTTCTTGAGATTTTATAAATGAGTTAACTCTTTTTTTCAAAAGTTCAAAAGGTTCTATTTTATCACCATAAAGCAACTTCCACCCATTATCAGTTACTTTTGTTCCTCGCATTTTTTTAAATTTTCTTTCAATTAATCTATTGTCAATTGTTTTTGGTTTTTTAATATGCTTACAAATTATCTCAGCAGTTTGAATTGTTCTTAGAACAGGACTACAGAATACTTTATCTATTTTAAGTTGTTTAAGATCCGTTCCAGTATTATTTGCTTGCTGTCTGCCTGTTTTTGTTAAAGGATAAACTCCTAACTCATCAGACAGGATATGTTTTGCATTTGCTAAACTTTCACCGTGGCGTACAAATATTATTAAACTCATTAAAATACCTAGATTAAATGTGGTAAGTATATTACCAGTAAATAATATAAATCAAATATATTAATAATATATTATTAAAGTGTATAAATGAACTCAATTAAATTTATAAAATTAGGATTAACTGCGCTTAAAAGTAATTTTTCTAATTTAGCTAAGCCGTACAAATTAACTTTTTCCATATCGTACTGGTGTCAGTCACGTTGTTTAACTTGTAATATATGGCAGATTAAACCAGTAAATGAACTTACACTTGAAGAGATTAAAGAAGTTGCAGCTAAAAATAATTACTTAAAATGGATAGAGATAACAGGAGGTGAGCCGTTTTTAAGAAAGGATATTGTTGATATTGTAAAGGCTTTCCACGAAAATTGTAAAGACCTTTTTGTACTTACTATGCCAACAAACTCATTATGTAATCATGATATGGTAGAAAGTAAATTAAAAGAAATTTTATCTTTAGGAATACCTAAAGTTTCCATAACTCTTAGTTTAGATGGGTATAAAGAACTTCATGATAAGATAAGAGGAATACCTGGGAATTATGATAAAGTAGTAGACATGGCAAAAAGATTAAAAAAATTAAAAGAAGAATACAAAAACTTATTTTTTATATTTGGATATACTGTTAGCAAGTTCAATCAAGGTTCACTCGAAAAAACCATAGAAGAAGTAAAAAAAGAGTTGCAATGGGTAACACATAACGACTTCCATATAAATGTTGGTCAAATATCAGATAGCTATTACAAAAATGGTGAGTTAGACATTAGAGCTGAAAAAACAGAGGTAGCTAAAGAAATAGATTTTATAATTAAAAAAAGAAAATTTGAGTTTGGTGCAATACCTATAATAGAAAATGTATTCCTGAAAAAGTTATACAATTACGTTTTAACAGGAAACTCACCTATGAAAAGTAGAAGTTTGGATGCATCTCTTTTTATGGACAGTTATGGAAATGTATATCCTTCAATAATGTGGGGCAGAATAATAGGAAATATAAGAAATTATAATTACTCTATAGAAAGTATGTGGCATAATGTCGATGCAGAAGAAGTTAGAAAGATAATAAATGAAGGTAAAGAACCTTCATGTTGGACAGCTTGTGAAGCATATCAAAGTTTAGTCGGGGATATGAAAAGTTTTATTTTTTAATTACTTGAAAGAAAGTTGTTTACTATATTTGCTGTTTCTTCTGGATTTGAGTAATGAGAGGTGTGTTTTGAGTTTTTAATAATTGAAACTTCACTATTTTTAATATCTTCATTGAAGATGTATGCAAATTTTTTATCTATTGTAGTGTCATTTTCTCCCCATAATATTAATGTTTTTGAAGAGATTTTAGAAAGATCTTCCTTTGTTACTTGAGAAGAGCTAAACTCGTCGTCAATAATACTTTTTAACACATGTTCATTTGCATTAATCATTAATGCTTTAGCAAGTAAATCTTTTTTATATTGTTCTCTTTTATCAGTACCAACTACAACTTCAAAAAAATCTTTCAGACCACCTGCATCTTCAAGAACAAGTTTTTTTATATTTTGATTATTTATTGCAAGGATAGAAGCTATCCAACCCCCGTAAGAATGGCCCATTACTGAATAATTTGTTATGCCTTCTTTTTTAATAATTTCTTCTATTATTTCTTTTTGATAAAGAACGTGATAATCTATATTTGGAGCTTCTGATTCACCATGTCCAAGCAAATCAGGCAAAATTAAAGTAAGACTTTTAGGAAGATACTCTACAAATTTTATCCAACTTTTAGAACTTGCAGCAAGTCCATGTATTAGTACAAGTACATCACTTCCTTTTTTATTTGTTCTATAAAATATTTTACCATATTTAGTTTCTATTGTTTTACTTTCTAACTCTTCAAAAACGCTCATTTAATCAACAACTAAATTTTCTGATTTTCTAATAGTGACCTTAAAACTAACTTAAAATTACTTGATTCTTTCAATCTCCTATAAGAATAACTAATCCAATCTTCACCGAACGGAAGATATAAACTCATGTTATGTTTTTTTGCAATGTTTTTGGCCAGATTATTTCTTATGCCATAAAGCATTGCATACTTTGGTTCCTTATTGTATTTTTTAGATAACTCAAACGATGATTTTATTATATTTAAATCGTGTGTTGCTAAAGTAAAGTTATCAGATTTTTCAAATAAATACTCCATTAAATGACTATAATTTTTTGTCGAGTCTTTCTTATCATAGGAAATTGATTTAGATTCAGTATAAGCACCTTTTACTAAACGTATAACTCCATTGTGTTTGAGTATTTTTATTAAATCAGAGTTTGTTCTTTTTAAATAAGATTGTAAACATATTCCAGTATTTCCTAATGAGTTGTATTTTAAATAAAGTGAAATGGTATTATTTACATAGATGTACTTTTCCATGTCTAACCAAACAAAAATATTATTTTTCTTTGCCGCCTTAATTATTTTTAAATAATTTTTATTTATAGTTTCTTTATTTACAAGAAGACCTAACTGTGTTGGCTTAATGGCTATCGAAGAGTTAAGATTGTTTTGCTTTAATTTTTTAATTAACTGTAAATAAATATCAACAGATTGATTAGCGTCTTCTTTTTTGTAAGTATCTTCGCCTAGATAATTTATCATTGAGTTTATTCTTAACTTAGATAAATCAACAGCTGTAATTATAGCTTCATTTACTGTAGTACCTACAATCCATCTACCAGCGAGTATCTTCTGTAAAATTGACATCTTTACACTGTATCGTTTATCTCTAACTTTGTAAGTACTCTGTTTGGATTGTCATAATACTCTCTGCACATTTCATTAATTTGTTTTAATCCTCGTATTCCTCTCTTGTTCATTGCTTCTAATATTATTGCACGTCTTCTTTCTTCTCTTACTATCTCGCTAGGTGGCAATCCAGATAAGTTAGCCAATGTATCTCTATAAGTAACGCTAGGTAAGATGTCTGAACCTTTTCTTGTTTTGTAGTCGTATTTGTAAAGATCTGATAAAAGAACTTGTGTTTCTATTCCAGAGATTTCTGAGATTTGTGTTATCTTTCTTGCAAACTTACCATCTAGATTTATTTGTGAGATTAAGACTAATGCATCTATAAGAGGTATTATATCTTTTTCTATGTTCATAGGAGTGTGCTCTAATCTTGTTATTATATCTCTAGCTGTGCTTGCGTGAATAGTACTCATAGTTATTTTACCTATATTCATTGCTGTCATCATATCTTTTGCTTCTACTCCACGTACTTCTCCTATTATTATTAAATCGGGCCTCATTCTTAAAGAGTTTTTTACTAATTCCTCTAAGGACACTTCAGTACTAGTTTCTAATCTTACACAGTTCTCCTGAGTATCTGTATTTAATTCATAAGTATCTTCTATAGTAATAATTCTTTGTTCTGGTCTGAAAAAACTAAACATTGAGTTAAGAAGAGTTGTTTTGCCAGCTGCAGGCATCCCTCCGATAAGCATATTTGCAGGTCTGATTTTCATTCCTTCGGAGTATAACCAAAATCTACCAGCCATGTTATAAGTAAGTTCTCCTAGGTTTATCAAATCAAGTATACTTAATGCATTTTCTCTGAAGTTTCTTATAGTTATATCTGCACCTAAAGGTGATTCTACTATATTAACTCTTGATTTGTTTGGTATGTGTATATCGTATATATTTTTATTTGCAGATACAACAGTTGCATACATTTTGAATTTTTTAACTAAACGTTCAAGAGTTCTTTTATCTGAGATAACTTCTGGTACCTTTATGGCTCCTTTTTCAGAGTCATAGATAAAGATATCCGTTGTATTGTTTACCATTACATCTTCTATTTTTTGATTGTTTATGTAATTTTGTATAGGATAAAAGTCATTTACATCTTTTATTAATCTTTCTAAATCATCGTTAGAAATTTCTGGATCAATTATTTTTGCTGTTTTAGATATTATATTTTTAATATCAAAGTCAGTTTGAAAACCACTCAATTTAGTTGCGAGTGTATTCAAAACTTCGTCTTCAAAATTTAGAAACGTTTCTTCGTCCATCATGGTATCAACATTATGTTTATGTATATCAATAATACAGTTATGTTTTTAATATTTATTGCTTATTGATAGAATAGATGTAATGCGATTCTTAAAATATGATGTTATAATTTTAGGTAGTGGAATAGGTGGATTTACAACTGCAATACATGCTTCTAACTTTGATAAAAAAGCAAAGATAGCCGTAATATCTAAATTACATGCGATGAGAAGCCACTCTGTTTCTGCTGAAGGTGGAATATCAGGTGTTTTATATCCACAAATAAATAAAGATTCTGAGAAGTTACATGCTTACGATACAATAAAAGGCTCTGATTATTTATCAGATCAAGATGCTGTTGAGTTATTAGTTAAAAATGCTCCAAAGGAAATTGTATTCTTTGAACACTTAGGAGTACCATGGAATAGAAATGAAAAAGGAATTATACAAGAAAGGCCTTTTGGAGGTATGAGTGTTCCTAGAACTGCTTTTGCAGCAGATAAGACAGGATTTTTCATGATGCGCTCACTTTATGATCAAGTACAATCACTACCCAATGTAGATATTTTTCATGAGCACTTCGCAACTAGAATATTTAGAACTAAAGACGCAGTAGGAGTTTTTACAATAGACTTAGCTACAGGAAAACACAGCGTTGTTTATGGAAGCTCTTTAGTTATAGGAACAGGAGGTTTTTCTAGAATTTATAAAATAACTACTACAGCACACTCAACAACTGGTGATGGAATAGCCTTAGCATATAATGCTGGCGCATCGCTTAAAGATGTAGAGTTTGTACAGTTTCACCCTACTGCACTAGTACCTAATGGTATTTTAATAACAGAAGCGGCTAGGGGCGAAGGTGGCTATTTACTAAATAAAGATAATGAACGTTTTATGAAGAGATATGCAAGTAGTAAGATGGAGCTAGCTCCTAGGGATATTATCTCACGAGCAATAATAACAGAGATAAATGAAGGTAGAGGTATGAAGGATAAAGATTCTGGATTAGAGTATGTTTATCTTGACTTGAGACATTTAGGAAAAGAAGTGATAAACAAAAGGCTACCGATGATTAAAGAAATATGCATTAAAACCATAGGACTAAATCCTGAAGAAGAACCTATACCAGTAAGACCAGCTGCTCACTTCACAATGGGAGGTTTAAATACAGACATAAATGGAAGAGTTTTAGATATTGAGCTGAATCACGTAAGTAATTTGTGGGGCGTTGGAGAGTGTGGTTGCGTAAGTGTACATGGAGCAAACAGATTAGGAAGCAACTCATTAAGCCAATGCTCAGTTTGGGGCAGAATAGTTGGTAAAGAAGTTTCAAACAATACACATGAGATAAAAAATGAGGATGTTAAAGAACTCGAGGTTTTAGCTGAAGCTGAAGACTCTCGATTGAAAGAGATGTTAAGTAAAAAGGGCATGTACACTGTATATGAACTTCAAGATGAAATGAAGGATGTAATGGAAAAGTACTTCTATGTTTACAGAAACGAGAAGGAAATGAAAAAAGGTGTAGCACTTCTTGAAAAAATTCTTAAAAAATCTGCAAACTTAAGAATAGAAGATAAAACACATATATTCAATACTAACTTAAGAGATACTTTAGAGTTTCTAAATCAAATAGAACTTGCTTACGCAGTAGGAGTTGCTGCATACAATAGAAAAGAAAGTAGAGGTGCACATAGTAGAACTGATCATCCAAAGCGTGACGATAAAGCTTGGTTAAAACATACAATTTTAGCAAAAGAAGGTAGCGGAATAAAGATAAGTTATAGCGATGTTAAGATAACAAAGTGGGAACCTGAAGAAAGAAAATATTAGTGTTTTAATGACAGGAGTTGAGTTTAGAGGAAAACAGTCGAGTATTTTTAGACTTAGATTTTTTGATAAATTTGCATTAATACATATGATATTTTATCGAATAATAGTAGTGCTAGGGATAATTACCGGAGTAAGTATCTTTGCATATGCACTTTTTGGAGTTAAAGAGTTACTTTTAATTTCAGAGTACTTGATAATGTGTATTTGGATATTATTTACTCCACAGTTATATGAAATTGTACAGGTTTTAAATCTTAAGATAACCAATGCACATATTTCAAAGTATATGAATAACTCATTTTTAATTAGCAATAATTTAAAGAAAAAATACCTTTTCTTAAGAACAATAAATGTCCTTTCAGTAATTATATGGATTATTCTTTTAATAATTTATTTTAAAATGTTGATTTTATGAGAACATCAAAGTACTTTGCATTTTTTTATCTGTCTATGGGATTTCTTCCTTTGCTTTTTTTCTTACTTTTAGTTTCTACAGTTTACAATTACATATACTACAAAGAGTTACTTGTTTTAACAGGAGTTGATTTAATTGTATTTTCAGTTTTAGGCCTTTTAGAGATATATAAAAGAACTGAAAAAATAAAAACGAACACATTAGTTAAAAATTATATCAATACTGTAAAAAGTAATGATTACTCAATAATAGTTGGCGGATTTGACACTAAATCGAAGGAGATAAAGCAAAAACAATACAAAGTAAATGTCAATAAATACACATCTGTTTTAGATGTCCTCTTGCAAGTTAAGAAAAAACAACAAAACTCCCTCGCTGTAAGATACAGTTGTAGAATGGGAATATGTGGTTCATGTGGAATGGTAATAAATGGAAAACCCGCTTTAGCTTGTGAAACTAACTTTATGAAAGTATCGAAAGATAAAGTAGTTACAGCTGAACCAATGCAAGCACACCCAATAGTTAAAGATTTGGTTACAGAGTTTAAAGATTTCTTTGATAAACACAGTAGTGTTGAACCACATTTAATAAGAGAAAATGTAAAGGAACAGATGACTGGAAAAACACCTTATGATCAAAAACCAAGTGAGACAAATAAGTTCCTCCCATATTCATACTGTATAATGTGTGGTTTGTGTAATGATGCATGTCCTGTTGCTAACTCGAATCCAGAGTTCTTAGGGCCGCAGGCATTGTCTCAAGCTTACAGATATCAAATGGACTCGAGAGATCAAAGTGAGGGCAGATTAACAGCTATAGATAAATTAACTGGATTATGGGGCTGTGAGTTTGCAGGCGCATGTTCTAAAGCATGTCCAAAAGGAGTAGATCCTGCATCTGCAATACAGTTGCTAAAGTTATCAACTGTCGAAGATGATTTGAAAAAATAAAAATAATGGTGTAAAAAATGAAGCATAGATTAGAAAAGGATGCGATGGGAAGTATGGAGGTACCGTTTGATGCATATTATGGTTCAGAGACATTTAGGACTATACAACACTTTAAAATATCAGGTCAAAAGGTAGATCTTGCATTAGTACACACATATGCAAAAGTTAAAAAAGCAACTGCAACGGCAAATATGCGTGCAGGTAAATTAGATAAAGAAAAAGCAAATGCAATAATAAAAGCATGTGATGAAGTAATGTCAGGAAAGTTTGATGACCAATTTATTTTAGATCCTTTTCAAGCTGGAGCTGGAACAAGTTTAAACATGAATGTCAATGAAGTTGTAGCAAATATAGCAATAGAAAAATTAAATGGTAAAAGGGGTAATTACAAAATAGTTCATCCTAATGATCACGTAAATATGTCACAATCAACAAATGACACATATCCAACCACAGTAAATATAACATGTTACTCACTTTTACATGAGTTATTATTACCAGTTTTGAAAAGTTTAGAAAAATCCTTTGACAAAAAAAGTATTGAGTTTTCAAAAATAATTAAGATTGGAAGAACACATTTACAAGATGCAGTGCCTATGAAGTTAGGAGAGGAGTTTGAAGCTTATTCAGGAGCTATTAAAAAATCAATAGAAAGTATTGAAAAATCTTCTTACTTTTTATTAGAAGTTCCCATAGGAGGAACAGCTGTTGGAACTGGATTAAATACAGGAAAGGAGTATCAAAAATTTGTTCTTGAAGAACTTAAAAAAGTAACTGGATTAAAATTAAGAAGAGCTAACTCCGTATTTACAGATATGTCTTTTAGACAAGATCAATTAGAACTTGCCAACTCACTTTTAACAACATCTGTTTTATTAACAAAAATAGCCAATGACTTAAGATTACTTAGTTCTGGTCCTAGAACAGGAATTTCAGAGATAATACTACCTTCTGTACTCCCAGGTTCATCTATTATGCCAGGAAAGATAAATCCAAGCATAGTTGAGATGTTGAATATGGTATGTTATAGGGTTATGGGTTCTGCAAGTACAGTTGCTGGAGCAGTTTCTGGAGCGCAGTTGGAGTTAAATGTATTCACTCCTGTAATTTCATATGAGTTAATAAACTCAATAAGAATACTTTCAAATGCAGTAAAGGCTTTTGATGTACAGTGTGTAAGAGGAATAAAAGCTAATACAAAAAATATTAATAAATATATAGAGATGGATCTTGAGGTAGTAACAGCATTAAATCAATACATAGGATACTCAAAGGCAGCACAGATAGCAAATATAGCATTAAAGGAAAATAAAAGCATACTACAGGTTTGTATTGAAAGAAAGATATTAGATAAAGAAACCTTAGAAAAAGTACTTAACCCTAAAAATGAGGTATGAATTTACAATCTTATCGAGTAAGTATGTCGGTATACTTTTTTACCATGTTTAACTCCATATAGAGTATAAGAGTTTACGGTTTCTAGATTATGTGAAGATATATATGCAGATGCGAGTTTTTTATTGCTAAGATACACATCATATCCATTGTCAGCTTCCTTTACTTTTGCTATGAATTCACCTCTTCTTTCAAAGTATTTATTTACTCGATCTATGAAACGTTCCATTCTTTCTTTGTTTCCGCGAAGTTGCATTACAGCTTCATAGTAAGAACCTGCTCTTCTACTACAACTCTCACATAACATTTTTTTAAATCTTAACTCTATTTTTTTCTCTACTGGTATTACTTCGCCATTTTTGTCTTTTCCAAATGATACATCAGCTGTAGAGTCATCAACATTATAATCAATAAGTATTATTTTATAATTTTTAAATGCTGATTGTATTACTTCTTGCATATTCTGTCCAGTATCCTTTACAAACTTTCCTTGAAGACGTATCTTTCCGCAGTTTTTACATAAAATAACTTCAGTAGATTCAGGAAGTGCTTCAGAGATATCTTTTTCTACACAATTTTTACAAAACTGACCGTAGAACTGTACAGTATCGCTTGTTTTACCGCATTTTGGACAACGTTTACTCATTTCTAAACCAATTAACTAACATATTCTGTATATTTAGATATATCTATCTTACTACAAAATTAAAAATAGTAAGAACTTACTCTTTTTTACTGTCTTCTGATTTTGAGTAGTGTCTTGAGATTATTGCGCCATACGCAGGTCTTGTTACTAATGCACCTAACAAAGCACCTAGTATTGTTGATTCTGCAAAACCTATGACAGTAACTAGTGATGAAGAGAACAACAATGGCATCATAGCTATTACAAGAAGTATCGCATCAGCCCAGACAACGTAGAAAGCATGATGTAACTTTGATTTTATGCTTGCACCACTACCGCTTCCAGTTATTGTTTCATCAGTTATTATAATCTGTGCGTCTACTCCTGTACCTACTACTGCAATCATACCGGCTACAGCTGATAAATCAATTGTACCAACTAAACCTATTACAGAAGTAATTATGAATAACTCAGCTACTGTAGTAAATATAATTGGTAGTATAAGAAACATCTTTTTATAACGTATTACAATAGTTATAGTTACTGCTAAAACAGCTAGAAGAATAGCTATTACGCTTATTATCTCGAACTGCGAACCTAGAGTAGGAGGTGTAGTGAATGGTGTTCCTACAATTACCTTAACTGGAAGTGCACCTCCAGTAAGTACGCTTGCTATTGTAGTAGACTCATTAACAGCTGTATTGAGTTTGTCTTGAACAGTTGTGCCAGTTGTTACAGCTCCATTAATTTGATATGCTTCATTTATTTGACCAGATGTAATACCTGGAGAAAGTACAGGAGCTGATAATAAACCTACTGCAGGCCATGTTTGAACAACGAGTGATGAAGTTGTTGAAGAGTTTGAGGCTTCATTTATAAATTGTGGAAGTAGTTGTTGTTGTGTTTTATAAACAACTGTGTAATTCATATTTGTAAGATTTTGAATTATTGAAGAAGGAGTGTTGTTAGCTAATATAACTTGATTGAAACGGTTTTTACTTTCATTGAAAAATGGATATAATGTTTTCCAGTTATTTCCATTTGAGCTTAATAACTGTACTGGAATTGTTTGCGAGCCGTACTGTAATGCAGTATTAATTGCTTTTATCTCTGCGGATTGTGTTGGAGCTAATCCAACTGAAACATTAGATGCAGCTAAGCTCAATAAAGATGAGTTTAATAATAAAATTGTGTTTGTAGGCCTGTCAAGATACATGTATATTGGTTTGTTTGCTTGGCCAAATGCTACCTTTGAAAACTTTTCAGCGCCCGTTTGTGTAACATAGAAGTTTACTTGCCAGGTTGCATTATTTCCACTGACACTTTGTGATGGCTGAATTCCTCCAGTACTACCGCCTAAGATATCAGAACCATTTATTGCGTCTTTGCCATTAACTATTCCTTCAAATATTCCTTGCTTTTGTATTACTGCAATTGTACTGTTTATGTCAGTTTCAGCAACTGACGGTATTATTATGTAAACCTCTGAGTTCCCTACACCCTCAATAGTAACTTGCTTCAAACCGAAAGTTGAAATTCTTTGTTGTAAGTTACTAATTACAGAACTCATTACAGTAGGATTTACTTGTGTTTGAAGTGTTATAGGTATCTCTGTTCCACCAATAAACTCAGTTCCTAAATGTATTCCTGAAAATGCATCTGCAGTTCCTAAAAGTAATAAAAATATAATTAATGCAATTATTCTTTTGTCTTTTAAATAATTTATAACTGACATTTATCTCTCCTTTCTTTTTTTGAAGTAAAGTATCATGGCTGCGTTTCCGAACCATGTAGTAAATACGTCTCCGATTAAACCGAATAACACAACTCCTGCTATTTCATAATATGTTGGAACATACGCAAATATTGAAACTACAAACAAAACTCCGAACGAAACTATGGCTGTTGTTGTCATAGTTATACCTGTTTTCATTGATGCGTAAGCTCTATCTTCTGGTGTTCCTTCGTGTCTCTTCATTATTCTTACTGCTGTTAATACATCTGTGTCTATTGAGTAACCTATCAACATAAGAAGTCCACCAATACTTGCTATACCCAAAGGTATTCCAAATAATGCCATTGCTCCTAATGCAAAGATCATATCATTTGCAGCGCCAAAAATTACTGCGAATGCAGGACCAACTGATCTGAATATAAAGAAAACTATAATTGAAATAAGTATGAATGCAGTTAGTATTACAAACTCTAACTGTGATAAGAAGTAACTACCCAGTGTAGGCGTTAACTGTTGATAAGAATAATGATTAAAGTTGACTAATTTATGAAGCTCTGATAAAATACTATTTTTGTAAATTGCACTTGCATTAGAGTAGGAGTTTTGTGCTAATGTATTTAAGTATCCAGGATCACTCGAGTTGATTTGTTTTTTACCTATGAATGGTTGTAGGTAATTTAACTCAGAAACAACCGTGCTTTTCATACCTACAATTGAAGCATTTAAAGCTGATTGATTTTGATACAACAAAGTCTGAAGTGTTTTGTTTGAAGGTTGTTTTTTTAATGACTCAGATAATAAAGTTGCGTTAAGTTCTCTAGATGAGTAGTTTTGGTTATAATCATAAAATGCAAGAAGTGAGCTTTCTGCCTTTGAGATGCTTTGGTTAAGTGTTAATGTTATTTGTATGCCTCCAGGGCTGTTTTGAATCGATGGAGCATGTGTATGAAGTGCTGATGATAACTCTGAAGATAATTGTGAAGGTACTACTGAAGAGTTTGTTTGTAATGTTATACTTATTCCTCCGCTTAATGTTGAGTCAAAACTCAAGTGAGTAGACATTATTAAACCAAAAATAAGTAGTATTAATGGAAGTACTATCAGGTACTTAGCGTTTTTATGCTTGTAAATATTAGGTAAGGTTGCCATTAAATCAAATCATTATGCACATTATTCTAATTAAATATTAATCAATTTTACTTTTTTACTTTTAGATAAAGACAGAAGTATTTATCCGTATTTCTTCATAAGCTTTGTGTGTAAAGCTGTTACAAAACCATATATTACAATCATTAATGATAATATAAGTATCGCAAAGCCCATCCCAAACTGTAAAGTGTAACCTAAAGTAGGCTGAAGTATTATTATCATACCTAAAACAAAAAGGTATATGCCCCAGTATATTGATTGGAATATGTGCCAACCTGAATGTCTTTCTCTATAATGAAGTACTCTTTTCATATAAGCTTCAGGGTTCATTGAACTTGAACTTCCTAAATGCGTGTCGTTAGTATGAAGATTTTCCCTTCTTGCCATCTTTTCACCAAACATTAAGTATTAAACCTGAAGATATTTAAAAGATATGTATTTTATTAGAGAACATTAACTCAATAAAAAATAAAATAATTAAATAAAAAACTTAAATAAATTTAAAATCAATCGCACTTCGTGTAACCACAAGCTTTACAGACGTAACAGCCATTTTCATGAACTACTGTTTTGTCATTACATTTTATACAAAGCTCCATCTCTATTTCATTAGATGTTTTATCTGTTATTGGAAGTTGTTGGCCTGTTTTTATTCCATTAGAAACCGTACCTTGAGTGCCTAAAGGTTCAGCATATATAGGTCGTGTCATTCCTGACATTATCTCAAGTGCTTTTGCTATTGCATCAGGTATACTATATAATTTTATACCATGATCCCATGAAATTGATGAGTTTGCTTTGATTCCTTTCAAACTGGAAACAACTTCTTGAAGATTTCCTCCAACTTGTAGGTATTTACTTATTAGCCTGCCCATAGCTTCACAGTAACTTTTCTCATCGCTTCCTGTTTTACCTAAGTTTATGAAAACTTCTTTGACCTCTTCATTATCAAAGTTAGCTGTTACATACAAAGGACCTTGTGGTAATGACATTCTTAATGTGTGTCCAGAAACCATTCTTGGTCTTTCCCAAGGTTCTAATGAGAAGTTACTTTCTACTTCAGGAACTTCTTTAGCTTTTGTTTCTTTCTTAGCTTCTTTCTTCTCAGCTTCTTCATTTGTTATCAATATACCTTCTCTTGAGCCTTCTCTGTAAACTGTTATGCCTTTGCATCCTGCTTTCCACGCTTGCATGTATATCTCTCCTACTTGCTCAGATGTTGTTTCTCTAGGGAGATTTACTGTAGATGAAATTGCACTGTCTATGTGTTTTTGTATTACTCCTTGCATCTTTACTCTGAACTGAGCTTCTATCTTGTGAGCAGGTATGAAGAAATCCGGAAGATCTTTTTCCTCTGAAATATTGTTTAACTGCATGTATTTATTTGCTAATGGATGATAAACCTTGAAGAGTCCTTGACTTAATGACTCCGATCTTCTTGTATAACTAAAGGCAAACACAGGTTCTACTCCGCTTGATGTTCCTGAAAGTACAGAACCGCTTCCTACAGGTGGTACAGTTAAGATAGCTACATTTCTTAAGCCATAGTTTCTTATCTTTTCTTTTGTTTCAGGAGCTAGTGTTTTTATAAACTCCATAGATAAGTGCTTTTCTTTATCGAATAATGGGAATGAGCCTTTCTCCTTAGCTATCTCTATACTTTCATCGTAAGCTATTGTTTTTAGTTTATTGAATAAGTCATCAACAAAGGCTAGCGCTCTATCCGAGTCGTACTTTATGCCTAGCTTTATGAGCATGTCCCCTAGTGCCGTTACTCCTACTCCTATTCTTCTGCTGTTCCTAGCCGCGAGGTTTTGTGCCTCTAGTGGGTGCTTTCCATCGTTGTAATCTAGAACATCATCTAAAAATCTTACTGAGTATCTAGTTGCCTTTTCAAATGTTTGCCAGTCAAATGTTGCTTTAGGGGTAAACTCATTAATTACAAATGAAGCTAAATTAAGATTACCTAAGTCGCAAGCACCATAAGGCTGAAGAGGTTGCTCTGAGCAAGGATTTGTTGTTATTACATTCATGTCATTGTATTCACTAGGTGAGAATCTCTTTACTGTATCCCAAAAAATTAAACCTGGTTCTGCCCAGTCTCTTGCTGAGATTATTAATTGATTCCATAACTCTCTTGCATTTACACTCTTTTCTATTTTACCCTTTGAAGCATTTTCATATCTTAACGCAAACATCTTGTTTCCTTCTACAGCACGCATGAACTCATCAGTTATACGTACGCTTATGTTTGCATATCTTACATTTGTCAAGTCTTTTTTAATATTTATGAAGTTAAGTACATCAGGATGATCAACGCTTATTGTTATCATCAATGCACCTCTTCTTCCGCTTTGTCCTATTGTATGAGTTGTTTCACTAAAAATATTCATGAATGAAACTGAACCTGTTGAGTATACTGCTGAGTTATTTACTGGGGCACCCTTTGGTCTAAGAATGCTTATGTCAGTACCTACTCCACCACCATAACTGTAGGTTCTTGCTGCTTCTTTACACCAATCAAAAATTGACTCTATTGAATCAGATTTGATAGGTATTACATAACAATTTAGAAGTGTTGCTTTTCTCTTTTGTCCTGCGCCGAACATTATTCTTCCTCCTGGTAAGAATCTGAAATCGCTAAGTAGCCATTTGAACTTCTCGGTCCACTCTGAGACCTTTTCTGGAGATGTTTCTGCCTTTGCTATCTCACTTGAAACTCTATCCCACATCTCTGGAGGTGTTTTTTCTATAGTTTTACCTGTGAGATCTTTAAATGCGTACTTTTCATAAAAAACTCTTGAACGTATCTCGTCCCCATTAAAAAAATCTAATGTTTCCTTAGGTAACTCGACAACACCTTTTTGTTCGTTGAGTTCAATTGTTTTCTCGACCACTTCAATATTTTTTTCGCCTTCCGCCATTTAAACACCAATTCCAGTTGTTGTGAATAAATATTTTACTTAAGTTTAAATAACTTACCTAGTTCGATGTTTATGCTAATGCCTTTTTTTTCAAATATTTGGTAAAGTATTTTTAACATCGACAAACCCTCTAAAATTAGATTAGTGGAAAAACAACAAAAAAAACGAAAAATATATTAATATATCAAGATTATTTGATACTTTCTTTACTTTAGAAATAATTAAATAGAATGGAGGTACAGGGAATCGAACCCAGGTCTTCACCGTGTAAAGGTGACGTCCTACCATTAGACTATACCTCCTTTGCTTTTTTATTTATTTTTTTTGTGAAAGTTACAAAACTTCTCTATGCGTGAAAATGCTTCTTTGATTACATCTTCTTCTGGAAGTGTTACTAAACGTATAAAACCATCCATTCCGAAACCAGAGCCTCTTAATATCTCAAGATGTTGTTCTCTTAGAAGCAACTCAGTAAACTCCTTATCAGTATGTATATTTAACTTATTTAGTTTTATACGCGGAAATATATAAAATGCACTGTTTGGTTTTACAACCTCAAGATACTCGCTTTCTTTTATAAGATCATAAGCTAAATTTGAAGTTTTCTCTATTCTTTTAAGAACCTCTTTTAAAACTTCTGTTCTTTTTTTAGTATTTGAAATACCTTCAGTGATAGCATACTCTGCAGGAGTGTTTGCAGATAATCTAGAGTTACAAAGCATAGATATTGCATTTTTTAGGGCTAATGATTTTTTATCACTTTCCGGGATTATAGAAAAACCTATTCTAAACCCAGTTGCAAAAAGATTTTTTGATGCACCATTTAAGATCATATGAGGAACTCCTTTTGCTACTTGTGAAACAGATGTAAACTTCGCGTCATTAAATAATAACTCATCATATATTTCGTCAGAGATTAGAAATATGTCATTGTTTTTAGCTATTTCTACCACTTCCTTTAATGATTTTTCTGAAGGAACTGTACCGGTAGGATTATTGGGATTTGTAACTAAAATGTACTTTGGTTTATTTTTTCCAGAGTTTTTTATTGTTTGAATTAGAGACTCTGTATTTATGTCCCAATTGTTTGAAAACTCATGATTTGCAAAAATAGGGGTTGCTCCCTCCATTATTATATTTGGTAAGTATTGTGTGAAGAATGGTGAAATTATAAGTGCTGTATCTCCTTTTGAAAGTAAAGAGGTATTAGTAAATTGAAGTGCTTCGCTTACTCCTTGTGTTATTATGACATCTTCTGTATTGTAATTAACTTTATATAAATCATTATATCGTTTTGAAACTGCTTCTTTTAATTTTTTATTTCCTCCCCAACTTTCATAAAATGTTCTCCCTAACTTTAAAGCTTCTATATATTTTTCAATTATGAAATCTGGTGTTTTTACATAATTTACAGGATCTCCAACACTTAAACTTAGTATTTTATGGCCATTTTTTCTTAGTGAGTTTGCTATATCGACTAACTCTGCCAAAGGATTTTCTATTTTAGAGATATGTTCAATTACAAAATCGTTCATTTAATATCATTGCTTCAATACTTACTTGTTTTCTAGAATAGCTTCTTGAATTTCAAATACTCCTCTTTCGCCATTCCATTCTTTCTTTGATTTTAAAATTTTAATACTTTTTTTAAATAATGGACCATCGAGTACAAAGCTCTCTGCTTCTCCACCTTCAAATACAAGATTTATGCCATTTTTTTTATTTAGTATTTTTAACTCTTCGATTAATTTGTTGTCTATTTTTCTTCCTAAATGAGTTTCATTAAGGCCTTCTGCGGCTACAGCAGAAATTATTACATTAAAGTTTTCTGATAACTCAGTTAACTCTGAAATAGGATCAATATGCCATAGCGGAGCAATGTTTTCTATTTTGTGTTTATCTGTTATTTTCTGTATTCTATCTGCTTGATATCTGCTGTATGTTGCACCAGTAACTAAAAGAGTAACATTATTTTCTACTAGTGCTTTTTCTAAATCTTTTAACTCTTCTTCTTTTTTACCCTCTGTTTTGATAAAAATTTGTTTTATTCCAAGAGCTTCTGCTTGTAAAGAAGTTTGTTTTGCGTTGGGATAATGGAACATGTAACTGAATTTATTTTCAGATAAAAATGTTATGAGAAGTTCTATTTTTATTCCTGAATTTACAACTTTATGAAGTGCTAATGTTGAGTCTTTTCCTCCGCTGAATAAACATGCATTTGTCATTTTTCTACCTTTGATAACTTTTTCTTTACGTGCTTAAGTGCTGAAAATGTATCTCTATCTAACTCTTCAAGTCTCATAGAAATATACTTTGCTTGTGTTTTCAATCCTGGAATAACTATGTAATCAAGTGCATTAACTCTTCTCTTTGTTTTTTCGATTTCTAAAACTAAACGTTTTAATCCTTGTTCTCTTTGTGCTACATCTAATATTGTATTTAAAACTTCATCAAAAGAAGAACTTACATCTAAAACAGCTGTACTTTCTGATAACACTCTACTAGGAGATCTCTCGATTGTCATTTTAGAGGTTTCTGGAATTTTAACCCCCATTATATTTTTAACAGAGATCTTTACAGAACCAGATTCAGGCATTTGCTCTGCGGCAGATTCTAACTCAAAATTACCTGCAAATGCAGAGGATAATGCAACTGTTTTGTAAGCGCTTTGCATTATTTCATATAAATGATCTCTATCTTTTCCAGATTCTTTTAAAAGTTTAAGAAACTCTATAACTAAAGCTTCTCTTTTTCTTTTAAGTATAGAATAACCCTTATTTGCTGTTTTTGTCCTCTGCCTTGTACGTATAAGATTTATTCTTGTTGGATTTATCTTTTCCATTTATCATTTACCTTTTTTGTAGTATTTCTTTATGTGCTCTTCTTTTATTCTTGATAACTCACTTTCAGGAAGCATTGACAAAAGTTCCCAGCCTATATCAAGCGTTTGTTCTATTGATCTGTTATCATCAAAACCTTGTTTAATGAACTTATCTTCAAACGCTTCTCCAAAACTTAAGTATAGTTTATCACTATCACTTAATGCTTCTGCACCAACTATTGCGCTTAAGTCTTTCGCTTCTTGTGCTCTTGCATAAGCACCTAATAACTGATCTGAAACACCTTTATGGTCTTCTCTTGTTTTACCCTCTCCTATCCCATTTCCCATTAATCTTGATAATGAACCTATAGGATTTATAGGGGGATAGATGCCCTTATTGCTTAACTGTCTGCTCAAAAAGATCTGTCCTTCTGTAATGTAACCCGTAAGGTCAGGAATCGGATGTGTTAAGTCATCGCTAGGCATTGTTAAGATATCTAACTGTGTTATTGAACCTTTTTTGCCCTTTATTACTCCGGCTCTTTCATAAAGACTTGCTAAGTCGGTATACATGTATCCAGGATATCCTCTCCTTCCAGGAACTTCTTCTCTTGCGCTTGAAAGTTCACGTAAAGCTTCTGCATAATTTGTCATGTCGTGTAGTATTACTAAAACATGCATGCCTTTTTCGTAAGCAAGATACTCTGCTGTTGTAAGTGCTAATCTAGGCGTTAGTATACGTTCTATGCTAGGATCATCTGCAAGATTTATGAATGCAACTGTTCTTTTTAATGCTCCAGTTCTTCTAAACTCATTTGTAAAGTACTCAGCATCATCATAAGTGATACCTATTCCTGCAAACACAACCGCAAAACTTTCATTTTTGTTTTTTACCCTAGCTTGTCTTGTTATCTGTGCAGCTAATTGGTTGTGTGGCAAACCTGAACCTGAAAATATAGGTAATTTTTGTCCTCTTACTAATGTGTTTAAGCCATCGATTGTTGAGATTCCAGTTTCAATAAAGTCACTTGGATAAACTCTTGAAACAGGATTAATTGGAAAACCGTTTATATCTCTTTTATCCTTTGATTGTATAGGTGCTCCAGAGTCTCTAGGACGCCCTTGTCCATCAAAGATTCTTCCTAACATAGAGTCATTTACACCTATTGTAAATGTTTCTCCAAGAAAACTAACAGCTGTTTTGTTAATATTAATTCCACTTGTAGGGCCGAAAACCTGTACAACTGCTTTGCCATCGCTTGTATCCAATACTTGACCTAATCTATACTCCCCGGTTTGTAACTTTATTTTCACTATTTCGTTGTAAGATGCATTTTTTACTTGACCAACTACTATAAGAGGTCCTGCAACATTTTCTATTGTTTTATATTCTATATCAAACTTCATAAAATCACTTTTTATTTATTTTTTTGAAAGTTCCTTTTCAGTTGGCTCTTCTAATGATTTTTCTTCTTTCATTAACATATTAAACTCTGAAGAAATCTTCGACATTATGTTCTTTATTGTGCTTTCTGCAGAATCTTCTTTTATACCCTTCATTCTTGATATCTCTGCTCTTACAGGTAGTGAAGCTATCTTATCAATGCTTACATTATTTTTTACAGCATCTCTTGCTAACTTTGAAAACTGCATCATTGTTTTAAGCATTAGTGCTTGTTTTTTTAATGAGGTAAATGCATCAATATCATCGAATGCGTTTTGTCTTAAGTAATCTTCACGCAACATTCTTCCTATTAATAAGATTATTCTTTCTGTTTCTGGAAGTGCATCTTCCCCAACTAATTGAACAATATCTTTTAATTCTGATTCTCTTTGTAATAATTTAGACATGTCTTTTTTATCGGATACAAACTCTTCTCCTACATTTTTAATGTACCATGGTTCAAGAGGATCTAAATACAATGAATAACTGCTTAACCAGTTTATTGATGGGAAGTGTTTTGATCTTGCTAGTGATGCATCTAAAGACCAGAAGGTTTTAACTACTCTCAATGTACCTTGTGATACAGGTTCGGAGATATCTCCTCCTGGTGGTGATACAGCACCTATAAGAGTTATTGAGCCTTTTCTTCCGTTTAGTGTTTCTACATTTCCTCCTCTTTCATAATACTCAGCTAAACGTTTTGGAAGATACGCTGGATAACCTTCTTCGCCAGGCATCTCCTCTAATCTAGCTGAGATCTCTCGCATAGCTTCGGCCCAACGTGATGTCGAGTCTGCCATTATAGCTACATTGTAACCCATATCTCTTAAGTACTCGGCTATTGTTATCCCTGTGTAAATACTAGCTTCTCTTGCAGCTACAGGCATGTTACTTGTATTAGCTATTAGAACTGTTCTTTCCATCAATGGTTTCCCTGTTTTAGGATCTTTTAGATGTGGAAACTCTGATAAGATTTCTGTCATCTCGTTTCCTCTTTCTCCACAGCCTATGTAAACGACTATCTCAGCATCGGAGTACTTAGCAAGTGAGTGCTGAATAACTGTTTTACCAGCTCCGAATGGACCAGGAACAGCTGCAGTACCTCCCTTAGCTACTGGAAATAATGTATCAATTACACGTTGACCCGTTACTAAAGGCTCCTCTGATTTAAACTTCTTTTTGAATGGCGAGGGTTTTCTTACCGATCTACTTTGTGACATAGTTATCGGATATTTTTTACCTCTTAACTCTACCTCAGCTATTTTTTCAAGTATTGTAAAGTTGCCTGATTTTAATGTAGATAACTTTCCTGAGATACCAGAAGGTACCATTATATAATGTTTAAGTGTTTCGGTTTCTTGTACATGGCCTAAAACCATACCTTCTTTTACAGGAGTTCCTTTTTTAAGTGATTTATCTGGTATAAAGTGATACTTCTTTTTTGTGTTTAATGGCTCAGCTTCTATTCCTTTTCCTATAAAACTTCCGCTTTTCTTTTCTAAGATTTCTAAAGGTCTTTGTATTCCGTCGTAAATCATGCCCAATAAACCCGGTCCTAAAAGTACACTTAATGGAAGAGATGTTGTTTCAACTACCTCTCCTGGTTTCAAACCTGTCGTATCTTCATAAACCTGAATTACTGCTTTTGCTCCTCTGAGTTGAATTATCTCTCCAATTAACTTTTGTTTTCCTACCTTTACTACGTCATACATGCTTGCTCCAAGCATTGAATCTGCTATTACA
>JAJZMZ010000030.1 GCA_021848095.1 Microcaldota archaeon
ATACCTTTCATACTGTTTGAGTTTAAGCCTGCTAGATATTGGCTCTTTTGGCAATATTGTGCCTAGCAAATTACCATTCCAGTTTAGTATGGTTACACTTACGTTGTGTTTCATAAGCCATCTTATACTCTCAAAGGTTATGTTACCAGTATAGCCGTCTATGATAATTGAATCGTGTTTGATTTGGTGAGGGTAGAATTCTAGTCTTTTGTTATCTAGTTTGTTCTGAATGATTAGCCGTCGCTTATCTACGCTTATGTTCGTGCCAAATCCGGAGATTAGTAGTGAGTTCATTACATCACTCATATAGCCATTTTTCATTGGTTCTTTTCAAATCTTGATAAGTTGTGGCGGACTGCCTTTGCACACCATCTAGATAATCTAAGGCTTCTCTTTTACCCTCTTTTTGTAGTTTTCTTTCGAATTCTAAAAGGTCGTCTTTGCTATCTTCTATTACTTTAGCAGTAAATTTATTGCCATAAACAACTGACACTAAAGCCTGCTGACTACAGATAAGTAAGTCTTGTTTTAATCGTTCTATTACTTTTTTATCTCTATAAATCCCCAATATCTGAATTAGATTTGGTATTGGGTTATTGGCTTTATTGAAAAATTCCTGCGTTGGATAATTATCTAATAAATTTCTAAGTATTGCAAGAAACTTTCCTTTATTAGATGGATAAAGATGGTTAGAAGCAATTGCATTGAATAGTATCATTAATAACGTGTTCCTTAATTCATCATCATTAAGCTCGGAGTTTTCTAAACTTCTTTCTAATATATCGGCAAGCACGTTTAGCTGAACTCTATCCAGAAAATATCTCCTATTGTAAGTAAATTGGTAATCTCTAAGTTTCCTTACCCCTAATTTTACATCGTTTGCGTCTTTTGATTTTAACAGTTTAAATATCGCATCCAAATACTTCGTTAAGTCTTTCGTTTCATTTAATGCTATATATATAGCACGCTTGTTTGTATTTTCAATGCCGTATCTATCAAACTCGTTGCTTCGGATCGGTACGATCTTTGTTTGTACATTTAACTCGGCACGAAGCCGCCTCTCTACAGTCCTTCGACTAAGTTTTACCTTCTTGACTAGGTACTTGATCAGTTCCTCTTTTCTAACAATTGGATTGGCGTATAAGGTGTTTGTAAGTTCTATGCCGAAATCTATGTCATTTTCTTGAATATCTATGCCCTCAGATTTTTGTTTATACTCTGACTTTGCTTTTTTCATTACGACATCCTTTGTGCTATTTATTAAGACAATTACTGAATAAATATTTAAACCTTTCTATTATAGTGTGCGCAGATGCGTAAAAACTGCATTTGCTTTGTAATAATATAAATTTGATTCAATGAGATTTTCAAAAAGAAACAGAAACTTTGAAGACTGGCTATTAAATCAAGATAGATATACGAGTTATACAATGCGAATAACTCGACTTCATTCGCTTTATCCCAAAGCAACTCTAGACCAATTAAGAGGTCATGCCAAATCAGAGTTAAAAAAACTTAGTAAAAGTATATCTAAACTAGTATACACTAGAGGTTGGAATACATTAAATCCTAAAGAACAATTGGAAAGAGAACGGGCATTAGAGGTTCTGAGCCGTGCCAGAAGATCCAATCAATCATTATCAAAACTCAGTAGAGAGTATGCTGTGGATATCTTAAGCAGATTAATCTTACTTGGAATAGGCATGTATATCACAATCTTCATACTATACAGGCAGGTTTTATTCAATACAAATAGTAATATTGTAGTAACTATATTCTTCTGTCTGCTAGCCCTAATATGCTTTGAAGGCTTTGGTGTTCCAATATCTAAATTCTTAAATATGGTATTCGATTCTGCTAAGAAGGCTAATGAGCTAGGGAGGCAGTCATAAACCTGTGCATAGTTGCAGTTTATAGGGCGAATCGGTTATGGTTCGGCATTTAATACGTCTGCAGCAACTAAAGAGCCGATAATCCCTCTACTTGCTTACACCAAAAAGTTAGATGTTGTGCCGTTTAGTCGATTTACTGACTACAAAACAGGCAAAGAGTACACAGATAACACAAAGTTCTACTGGAAACTGTTATCAGAATTCTTGTTTGCTTATGCAGATCACAATGATAACAAATACGATGGGAGGATTGGAGACCTGAGAAGGAAACAAATCGTTATCAGCGATATAGAACATATTGGCAAGGAATCGAATAACCTAGAGGAAAGTGAGGTTATCGGCGTTTCAGATAACGATTACGTCGTCTACGATAACAAAACAGAGCAAAAGATAGCGGATGTTATCAATGATATGACTACGAAAGACGCTAGGCGTATTGGATTATCAAAAAGGCACTTGTTTAGGTTGAAGAAAAAGATAAAAAAAGGTAAGAAGATAGTATTAAAGAAGAAAACTGTGAATAAGTTGTCTAAAGTTGGTGTAAAATGAGCGATCATTCAGATAGATGTTATGTTCCTTTAACAAAAGAGGACTTGATCGAATTAGCATTTAGAGCCATTGAAGTTTTAAAAGAAAAAGGAAAACCTATAAATGATTGTAAATGTATGGTTATATCACAAAATACTGCTAGTCATTATTTATCTCCAGATAAAAAAATAGGTTTACATGATTTCGATATAATAGCTTTTTTTACCAATCTAAAAAAAGAAACCCACCAACAACCCATAAAAGGAGACTCTAAGCTAACAAAGTTTGGAGATTATTGCAAACAATGTCCAAAATCTGATTATATAGCGAGAAAGATGGATATATTTTGTAAGAATATAAAACTTTTAGAAAATATGAATCTAGAAGACTCAGTTAAAGAGTATTTTAAAAATTCAGGAACAAAGTGGATTAAAGAAGTAGGAAAAAGACCAATAGTTTGTATAGTCCCAGAAAAACTCTGTGGAAAAACTTTATGGTCTCCAGACAATTAAACATTTTACTACACTTTCTTTCTGCCAACTAATCTTTGGTGCTAAAACTATGTTAGAGAAGGGGGACATTTGAGGCTTCTATATATAACCCCCGCACCATTTGAGGCTCTTATATATAACCCCCGCACCTTTATATTTAAGTATAAAAATTTGTTTTTATATTTAGAATTAAGCTCTTTTTGGAACTCCAAGTTGTAACTTTAATTTCTTCTCTATTCTTTGTATATCTGTAACCTCTCCATTTTCGTTATACAACGTTAATGCTTTACTTAAAAAATAGGTTGCTTTAGTACTTAATGTGCTGCCTGCAACTTCGTATAATTGAGCAGCTTTTATTTTATGACCTAATTGTTCAGCTACTTCGGCAACACTTCCAACTAAAAGAGGTTTGCCCTTAAGATCCATTGCTTTATCTACAATTATACTGAATAAAGAATTTGCAGTAGCTGTATCTTTATTAGCGATAGCTGTTTTTATCTCAGGTAGTATTATTGATACTTCCGTTGTACTTTTAGTAGTAGGAACTGTAGGTTTATTTAAGCCAAACATTAAACTCACAAAAAATAATTAAATATTATCATATAAATGCTTTTCTAAAATTAAATAATTAAATAAAAAGTGTCAAACAGCAATATGCTTTCCCACTATTACAGCAGTATTTCATATCGAAACAGGCTTAGCTTCCGAGTTCGGAATGGGTTCGGGCGTTTCCCTGTTACTGTGACCGTTTGACAAGTATATTTAATAAGAAAAGATATATATAGTTTTTTATAATAGGAGAAGAACTTTAATAATAAACAATTTATGATCTAAATACACAAAAGTAATTTAAATAAGAAGGAGCAAATTTAAAGCATGTACTCAGATAAACTTGAAATGTTATTTAAAAAAAGTAAGATAGAGATAGGAGACCAAATTAAAGTAAATAATAAGGGAAAGGCACTTGAAGGCATTTTGATGCCAAGGCCGGAGTTAGGCGATAACAACATAGTAGTAATAAAATTAAGTAACGGTTACAACATAGGCATAAAAATTGAGGAAAAAAGTACAATAGAAAAATTAGCAGAACACACTAAAGAGGAGTTTTCTTTTCCTAAAATAAAAAATATTGAAAATTTAAAAAACAGTAACAAAATTTCACTTTTATATACCGGAGGAACAATAGGCAGTAAGGTAGATTATGTAACTGGTGGAGTTTATATGCTAACTAAACCAGAAGAGCTTTTACACGAAGTACCAGAGCTAAAAAATATTGCAAATATTGAGGTTAAAAACCTTATGAGTATAGCTAGTGAAGATATTTCTTATTTAGAGTGGCAAAAAATAGCTGATAGCACAGCAGATGCATTAAACGCTGGCTCTACTGGAGTAGTTATAACACACGGAACAGATACAATGCACTACACATCAGCGGCGCTTAGCTTTATGTTGAAAGACATTAGTGGACCGGTTGTTTTAACTGGCGCTCAAAGAAGTAGCGATAGAGGTTCTAGTGATGCTTTTATGAACTTAATTTGCTCGGCTAATGTAGCAGCTAATTCAAACATCAAACAAGTAGGAATATGTATGCATGCAACACATAGCGATGACTACTGCAACTTCATAAAAGGAACTAAAGCTAGAAAGATGCACACGTCAAGTAGAGATGCTTTCAAGTCAATAAACTCAATGGTTCTTGCAAAGGCATATCAAAATGGCAAGGTAGAGGTTCTTGAAAAAAACAAGGATGTGGAAAAAACAAAGAAGAAAACAATTGCAAATACAAAGTTTGAACCGAAAATAGCATTAGTAGTTTCATATCCTGATTCTGATCCTGGAATATTACAGTATTATAATAAAAAAGGTTTCAAAGGAGTAATAATAGAAGGAACAGGATTAGGCCATACGCCTGTTTCTACAACTCATAAAGAGTATAACTGGTTATCTTCAATAAAAGATGCAACAAGTTCTGGAATGGTAATAGGAATAACTTCACAGTGTATTAATGGTAGAGTAAATGGAAATGTTTACAGAAATGGAAGACTTATGCAGGAAATGGGAGCCATATATTGTGAAGATATGCTTCCAGAAGTTGCTTATGTAAAGTTAGGATTTCTTTTAGGTAATCACAATAAAAAAGATACAGAAAAATTACTTCCAGTAAATATTGCTGGAGAAATAACAGAAAAAACTGACATGAATTCAGATGAGTAAATGGCAAAGAATTTTGATTATGAAAAATTAGGATTTAAATGTGGCCTTGAGATACATCAAAGACTTTCAACTAAACATAAGTTATTCTGTGAGTGTTTAGCTAATTTTTTTAACGATAAACAAGTACAAAAAATAGAAAGAAGACAAAGAGCAGTAGCAGGTGAGTTAGGAAAAATTGATAAAGCAACAAGTTTTGAAAGTAAGAAAAATAGATTTTTTAATTACCAAGTTTTTGAAAGGAGTAGCTGTTTAGTAGATATTGATGAAGAACCACCACATATTCCAAACATAGAAGCTATTAGAAACTCATTAAGTATTTGTACATCGTTTAACTGTGAAGTTCCTGATGAAGTTCAGGTTATGAGAAAGGGTGTTGTTGATGGAAGTGATCCCAGTGCTTTTCAGAGAACTATGTTAGTAGGATATGATGGAAAAATTATTGTTGAAAATAAAAATATACCAGTAACAACAATATTTTTAGAGGAAGAATCAAGCGGAATAGTCAAGAATACAGAGGAGTATGTAGAGTACAGTTTAGATAGATTAGGAATACCGTTGATAGAGATAGATACAGATCCTGTAATTAAAACTCCACAAGAAGCAAAGAGAGTTTCAATGGAGATAGGTTTACTTCTTAGATTAACCAATACTGCACAAAGAGGAATCGGTTCGATAAGACAAGATGTAAATATATCAATAAAAAATGGCTCGCGTGTTGAGATAAAAGGCTTTCAAGAATTAGACAGTATGGATCAAATAATTGATTCAGAAATAGAACGTCAATTAAGTCTTACCGATATAATTTCTGAGTTAGAAGAAAGAAATGCCAAGGTAGGCCATGCGGTAAATATAACTGACATTTTCAATAATACAAAGGCAACTTTAATAGCCAATCAAATAAAACAAAATGGAGTTGTAATAGCAGCAAAGTTAATTGGTTTTAAAGGAATAATAGGAAAGGAGTTAACAAATGATTTAAGATTGGGAACCGAGTTAAGTGATTATGCAAAAAGTTCAGGCGTTAAGGGAATAATTCATAGCGACGAAAATATGGACAAATATGGCATTACAAAAAAAGAACTCGATGATATAAGTAAAAAATTGGAGCTAGGTAAGAATGATGCTTTTATAATAATTGCTGAAAAGAAAGACAAAGCAGAGTATGGAATGGAGTTAGCTCTTGAAAGAGCAAGAGTTGCAATGGTAGAAGTACCCTCAGAAACAAGAGGTGCGGATAGTAAAAAACTTAATACAAGATTTTTAAGACCAATGCCAGGAAAGTCAAGAATGTATCCTGAAACAGATATCTTGCCAATAGAAATGAATCAAATTTTAAAGGAGTTTAAACCTGAAAAAACAAATGTCGAAAGCATTAAAAAAACACTTAAAGATGAGATAAAAAATCAACAGTTAGCAGAACAAATGTTATGGTCAAAGGACTTACAACTTTATAGAAAAATAATAAACTCAGTGGATGTTTCACCAACTGTTGTTTCTTCAATATTACTTGAAAAGACAAAAGAACTTAGAAGAAGCGGTGTTGAGATAGAAAAACTTAATGAAGAAACATATTTAGAAATATTCAAAGAGTATGCAAATGGAAGTATAGTTAAAACTGCAATAGGAGAAATAATGTCATTAGTTCCAAAAAATCCGGATGATGTACACAAAATAATAAATGATAAATCATTACATAGAATAAAAGGTAAAGAACTTGAAAAAATAATAAAAAGTTTTGACACACAAGATAAAGCAAAACTTTTGAAAGATGTAATGAGCAAGTATAGAATGAATATTGAAGGAGAGGAACTTAACTCTTTAATAAATAAAAAAGGTTCTTAAATGGAATATAAAATTATAGGAAACTCTATGCAAGCATTGAATATAAAGCTTGAAAAAGGTGAGTTAATTTATTCTGATTCTGGAAAGTTGTTAAGTAAAAGTGCAAACATAAAAATGACCCCTAAACTTTTTGGAGGTATCGCAGGTGCAATTGAAAGAAAATTAACAGGAGCTACTGCAATGCTTACTGAGTTTAAATCAGTAGACGGCAGTGGAAGTATCTCTGTTTCAGGAGTTTTGCCTGGAAAGATAAAGGAGATCTCATTAGAAGAGGGAGAAGAGTTCATTGCAGAAAAAAATGCTTTCATAGCTGCGCAAGATAGTGTTAAATTTACAATACAAGCAGTTGGAATAGGGGCAGCATTTTTTGGAGGAACTGGATTAATACTTCAAAAGTTTGTAGGTCCTGGAAGTGTTTTCATACATGTTACAGGAGATATAATAGAGTATGATCTTGATGGCACATTGCCAATCGAAGTAGATCCTGGACATATAGCAGGTTTTGATGCTACGCTACAGTATAAAATAAAATTTGTAGATAATATAAAAACAGCTATGTTCGGAGGTGTAGGATTATTTTTGGCTACTTTTTCAGGAAAAGGAAAGGTAATACTACATAGCGTTTCAAGATTTAAATTATCTTCAGAAATTTATAGAGAAGGAGAAGAAGTAACAAAAGATAAGTGAAGTTTTAATCTAATTTTTTAATTAAATTTTAATTATTGATTTATTTAATTATTTAGATTAATTTATTCTTATTAATGCTTGTAAAAAAATGAATTTATTTATAAGTAGGGTATTTAAACTTTTTTATTGTTATAGTAAATGGTACTTTTATGATAGATATCATACCGTTAATTTTACAGACACAACCAATATTGAATACATTAGGTAACTCAACTGTTTATTTAAATGCAGCTACTATCTACACTGAAAATACAATAACAGTGTTGCTTACGCTTTTAACTATTTTAGCACTTTCAATACAAGTAGCTAGAGGTTACTTCTTAAGAGTTTTGAAAAAGTTTACATTAAGAGTAGCAGCAGATGTATGGTGGCTTATTTACGTAATACTACGTGATGCAAGTATATTCTTGATAGTTTTCTTTGGATTCATGCTTTTTTATCCAGGAATATCTCAAGACTTTCCAATAGCAGTACCATTCATGCCTTTAGCTATAGATATATTTGCAATAGCATTAGTAATAATGTTAGTAAAAGATACAGATGAAGATATAAAGTACAATAATATACTAACGATATTGATAGCAATAGGTACATTCATGTACATCTTTGGAACATTGTTTGTTACGGAGAGCGCAACGCAACTTGCAAAGCTTCCACCTACAGTTTCAAACTCTGCGGGAAATATATGGGGTTTCATGAACTTGTACTTTAACTCAATAAACAATCCAGCATTATCAATATACAGCTTCTATGTTGGAGTAGGAATATTAGTTATTGCAGGTTTAATTGCATTAAAGTATGGATTACAATTTGGAGTTCCTAGAAGTTCAATAATAACAAATCCAAACCCAGTAGTGAAAACAACACAACAACCACAAACACAAGATAAAAAACAAATAACACAAACACCAGACAAGAAACAAACAACACAGACAGATACGCAGAAAACAGGAACAGGACCTAAGCAAACAACGTGATAATAGATGCCATTCCAATACACATTTGATAACAAAGTTTGTATACAATGTGGAATTTGTGGAGATGTTTGTCCAGTTAATGCAATTGACTTTACAAGAGCAAGGCACAAAAATCCAGAGGATAGTAAAAATACATCAGACAATAAAGAAGATATGACTGAGTTTCCAATACAAGTAGATAAATGTATAGGATGTATGATTTGTCCAGAGGAGTGTCCGGTTTCTTGTATTACAATATTAAAAGCAGATAAAGAACCATCTTATGCAGAAAGACAAGGACCAATGTTAACAGAAGAACCTGCAAAGGATGAGTTCAGTTTATCTAAGTATACAAAGATCAGACCAACAAGAATTAAAACAAAGGATCCTTGGGGTAAGGTGTATATTTACAAACCTAGAAGAAGAAAATCGCAGACAGGTACTTGGGAAAATATGGATTAATCAGATAGGTTTTGAGATCATACAAGCATAGGAACTATCAACTATCTCAACAGTTACTTTATCCCCAACTGTAAGTTCTTTTGACAAAACAGCAACAGGCCTATAATAAATATCTCTTCCAGAAACTAAACCATTATTATTCTCAGTTACTACTACTTCTTCTCTCAGGCCCTTGAAATTATTGTACTGTAAAACCTGCATTTCACGTATTTCTCTAGACAATTTTGTACTTCTTCTTTTTATTTCGTTTGCATTTATTTGTTGCAATTTAGAAGCCTTTGCATGAGGTCTTTGCCAGAACTTTGAGATGTTAGTAATCGTTGGCTTTATTCCAAATAACAGTTCTTCGGTTAACTTGAAATCCTTAATACTTTCAGTAGGATAACCAACTATTATATCCGTACTTATGGTTATATCTGGTATTTTATTGCGAATGTAATCAAAGTAATATTGTATGTCATACGTAGTGTAATTTCTTTGCATGTCTTTTAGTATTTTGTTACTTCCAGATTGTATTGGCAGGTGTAAAAACTTGAATACCTTATCTTGTTTTAGAGCTTCTATCAATGAGTCTAAGTATTTGTGTAAATGCTCTGGATTTAACATACCTATTCTAAGCATGAAATCACCATCTAAAGCCGCAGCGTGTAGTGCTAACTCAGCTATGTTTGTTTTTTTATCTGCACCATATGCGCCTATGTCTTGAGAGGTTAGTTCTATTTCATAAGAGCCATTATTTATAGATCTAGAGATTGCTTTTAAGATTACATTTTCATCGAAGCTTTTTAATGGACCTCTCGCGTATTTAGTTTCGCAAAAAGAACAGCTACTCAAACAACCCTCACTGATAGGTATCCTAGCTATTATTCCATTGCTATTTATGAATGAGGGTTTCTCTGCAATTGGAACTTCTTGTCCTTCTGGTACTAGCGTATTAAGTATCTTTATCGTTTCACTAGTTTTCAATATCTTTGCTGTTGGAGATGCCTTTTTGACTATATTGGGAGTAGCTGAAGCTAAACAACCGGTAACAACTATGTTTTTGTTTAAATTAGATAATCTTTCTAGCTTGCTTATTATCTTTTGTTCTGTTGGCTTCTTTACAGTACATGTATTAAGAATTATATAATCATATTTTCCTGCATCATTTAAACGTAAAGTACCTCTGTCTATTGTATGGCCAGCAGATTGCAGTATGTTGTCCATTACGTCGCTATCCGCATTGTTTAATGTACAACCGTATGTTTCTATGAATACCTTCAAGCTATCACTAAATTATGTAAATATAAGTTAAATTATTATTCTATCCTATTTATATATTTTGTTATACATATATTATTGTTATAAATTTTCATAGTGATAGAATGCTTTGCGAAAGATGTGGTAAAGAGATACATAAAAATGTTAATTGTGGCTACTGCAACAGGAAAATTTGTTATAGTTGTCTTAAAAGCTCAAAAAGAGTTACAAAAGTAGAAAAAGCATTTATATGCAAAGACTGCTGGAGTAACATGAAGAAAAGAAAGAAGTACAAATCAGCGATAGGAGAGTAATTAGTAATTAATTTCTGTGATTAAAGCTCACATAACTTTATATATCTTAAAATAACTTGTAATTAGTATGAGATATCAAAATTCTTTTTATCTTTTAGGTTTATCTGTTTTGTTAGTTATATTACCTTTTTCACACACCGGAGGTTTTTATGCGCCTTCTGGCGGATATGTACATGGATTTAATATAAGTAATACAATAATAAAAAATCCTTCAGTAAATTATACAAAACAAAACATAAACTTTAGTAATAATTATTTAATTGGATTATTTGGAAATAATTACTATTCAAAGTACATAACTTTTTCAAGTTATAATACATTAAATAAAACAACAAATGTAACCTATAATTATACAGTACCTATGCAAAATGGTACAGTTATAGAAAGTAATGCTTTATCTACAAATAATACGCTAGGAAAAAAATTGAAAATACTCATAACAGTTAAAAATAACAAAACACTATCTTACTTTGGACCTATTACTGCATATTACCTAAATATAACTGCAGAACAGGCATTGAGTATTGGAGCTAAATATGGATTTATTAATGCAACAATAAATGGAATCGAACCAATATATAAAAATTATAGTAAAAACTATTCATATTATTTGGTTTGGAAGATCATAAACAATACGTATTATTATCCAAAATTAACTAACACATCAGAGTATTACTCAAAAATTTATAAAGGCATTTATGTAGATATAAACAATGGAAGCGTAGTGGGAGAATTTTTATATAATCCAACAAAAACAGTACATTATTATTCAAATAATATTACAGGAGTCGCAGATGCCTTTTCCCTATTTCCATTGAATGTTTACAACTCAACAGCTCAAAAATCTCCATCAGGATACAATAGTACAGTTTCATTACAATTCAATCCAAATTATCTTTTAATTGAAATGATATTCATTATTGCAGTTATAATAGTAATTGTAGCATTTGTAATTTTTAAGTATGTAATGCACGGAAAGTAAAAATATACTTAGTCTAAAGAATTTTTATTTGAATTACTAACTTTTCTCCTTCTATTTCAAACTCTTTAGTTTCTAACTTTTCATTAGATAATTCTTTGTACATTTTTTTAGCATTTACATAATTAAGTATCTCATTTTCAAATGATTGAATTGCTTCGCTTAACTCGCCAGAAGTTACATAAAATAACTCAATTTTATCTTGTTTTTTAAGTGAATGTTCTTTTCTTAAAAGCTGCACCCTTCTTTCAAATTCCCTGACTAATGCTTCATACTTAAGTTTTTGATCAATATGTGTATCAACATAAATGAAACCATATTTGAAGTTTATTCCATTTTCGGCTGTTAGTTTTTCTATTACATTGAAGTGAGTTTCGTTAATCTGAACAGGACCTTTTGATGTATGTAATTCATAGTAACCGTTTTTAGATAACTCTTCTTTGATTTTATTGTAGTCTGCTGATTTTAATGCTTCTGACACTGCGTTACTTTTATCTTTAAACTCAGGACCTATCTTTGAGAAGTTTGGCTTTATCTCTATTGAAACCGACTCTACTTTCTTTAATACAATTTCTTTAACATTAGTATAATCACAAATTAATGAACTAAACTTTGTAACTATACTTTCTAACTCTTGAGAAGAAGTTTCTACTGTGACTTTAGACACAGGCCATCTTAATTTTATCCCAGATTGTTCTCTGCTATTAAGAATACCTGTTATTATTTCATCAACAATTAAAAAGTCTTTTTCTAAATCTTGATTAATAAAATCCTTTGGAATTTTTGGCCATTTATTTAGGAATATACTTTCCTTATCTTCGCACATTTTTTTATTTGCTTCTAGATACAAATACTCTGAAGAAAATGGAGTGAATGTAGATATCATAACATTTAAGTTATATAAAATATAATTCATCAACTCTACATAGTACTTTGCTTGCTTCTTTTCGGCAAAAAGTATTTTCTTTTTGAATATCTTTAGATAAAATCTGCTTAAATCATTTAATAAAAAGTTGCTGATAGAATTATTTGCAACTTGAATTTTGTAATTTGTAAGTGAATCAGTTACAACTTCTAATGTAGAGGATAATCTTGAAAGAATCCATAAATCTTCTATATCATTTATTTTTTGTATACTTGGTTTTTTAATTTTAGTTGGAACATACTTTGTTAATGAAGTATATTCATTAAATAAATTAAACATATTGTAAAGTGTACTTATTTTCTTTTCAGATTCCTTCATTTCATCTTTTTTAAATTGCAAATCTAACCACTGTGTATGACTAGAGCACCATAATCTGTAACCATCTGCAGAAGTTATTTTTAGAAGTTCATCTAATGAAATATAATTCCCTAAACTCTTGTGCATCTCTCTTCCATCATCAGATAAAAGCATCCCATCTATAACTACATTTTTGAATGGTGCTTTTCCATAAAGCATAACGCTTATTTTTAAAAGTGTTGAGAACCAGCCACGTAATTGATCCTTACCTTCAAGTATGAACTGTGCTGGAAATAATTTATCAAATTCTTCTTGTGATAAACTTGCTTTGAATACTATTCCAGAGTCGTACCATACATCAAATACATCACTTATTCTGGAACTTTCAGCCCCACATTTTTCACATTTTATTTTTATTTCGTCTATGAATGGTTTATGTAAATTAGTAATTGCTGTTGCTTTTTCTTTATTTACAGAATTTGAAATTAATTCTTCTTTTGAACCTATGACTTTATCATTATTACATGAAGAACAATGCCAAATTGGAATAGGTATTCCCCAGTATCTTTGACGTGCTATACTCCAATCAGGAGAGTTTGTTAATACATCATCCATCCAAGATTTTGCCTCTTCTGGATGCCAAGATACTTTTTTATTTTCACTTAACAATTTACTTTTTATTTTTTGAATATTAAAGAACCATTGTTTTGTAACTAAAAATAGAAGTTTTTCTTTACATCTCCAACAATGTGGATAACTATGTTTTACCTTGAAATGTCCAAAAAGAACATTCATTGCTTTAAGATCTTCGGTTATTTTCATGTTTGCCTCTTCTGGTACCTTTAAGTTAGCATAAGAACCTGCATCATTATTGTAATTTCCAGATAAATTAACAGGAGAAAATATAGGGAGATTATTTTTCAAGCCTATCTGATAATCTTCTAGACCATGACCTGGTGCTATATGGACAATTCCGCTTCCTTCTTGAGATGAAACAAGAGTTTCTGCAGAAACTACTTTATGAACATTCCGTAATTCTTTTTGCTTTGGAACTTTATTTTCCATTGGATTAATATAGAAAAGACCATCTAACTCACTTCCGTAGAACTCTGCTTCTATTATAAAGTTGTCCTTAGAAATCTCAGATAAGTACTCTAAACGTGATTTCATAAAAATAAGTGATTTATCATTTACTTTTACTTTTACATAAAGTTCTTTTGGATTTATTGCTACAGCGATGTTAGAAGGCAATGTCCATGGAGTTGTTGTCCATATTAAGAAGTAAGTATTTTCAGATATCTCTATTTTAGGTTTTGATAACTCTTTATTAACTTTAAACTCTACAAAAATTGAGTTGTCCGTTTCATCAGAGTACTCTACTTCTAAAGTACCTTGTGCAAGAACAGTACCGCAATGAGTACAGTAAAGCATTGGTTTTACCCCAGAGTAAAGTAAGCCTTTTTCATTTATTTTTTTTAAAATATCCCATGCCGATTCAATAAAAGAATTTTCATATGCCAAATAAGGTTTTTCAAAATCAAGTGATGCCCCGAATCTAATAAAATCTTTAGTCATAGATGGAATTAATGAGGTTACATACTCTTTACAATAATTTGTAAAGTTTTCAACACCTATTTTAATTTCTATGTCTTTTTTTGATTTGAGTTCCAAAGTCTTTTCAACTTTATTTTCTATAGGCAATCCATGAACATCGTAACCTGCTTTGTCATGAACATTAAAACCTTGTAATCTGCGAAATCTAATGTAAATATCTTTAATTGATTTAACCCAAATCTGACCGGGATGTAAATAACCACTTGAATAAGGAGGGCCATCTAAAAAATAAAATGATTTATTGTTTTTATTTAATGCTTTTGTTTTTTCTAAAATATTCATTTCTTTCCAGTATTGAAGTATCTGTTCCTCATTTTTTATGAAATTGAACATTGAATCTCCACTTAAACGTTTTAGAATATATAAATTAAACTTATTAAACCTTTTCAACTAATTATTATTGCAAAAATATTAGTGTGTTTATGAGAAATGCTGACTTAGCAACAATTTTAAGAGTATTAATGGTATTTTTTGTAGCTTATTTAGTTATATTAAAAATAAATCCAGTATATAGTATAATAATACTATTGCTAGCTTTCTTGTTAGATGGAGTCGATGGCTATCTTGCTATAAGAGAAGCTAGCGAAGGTAAAGTATCTTTCATTATGTACATAAAAGCTGCTAGTGGAAATCCAAAATATAAAAAAGAAATGAAGGAGTTGAAGGAAGGTATATCAAAAAAATATCCACATGGTCCTAGAATGGACGTTGCTGGAGATAGAGCAGTAGAGTATGCTCTTTGGGCAGTTTTTACATACTTAAACATACTACCGTTGTTTGTAATTTTAATAGTTATATTTAGGCACTCTTTCGTAGATGGATTAATGGCTGCAAAAGGAACATCTAATAAAATGAAAAGTAAGTTTGCAAGAGTTGTTTATTCATCAAATATAGGTAGAGGGGGAATAAACATTGTTAAATTTTTGGCATTTTCTTATTTGATTTTAGTTTATGTATCTAATTTTCCAATGATTTATGGATACATATTAACAGGTATTCTTCTTTTGTATATAATTTTAAGAGGAGTAGCAGAAGTTTATGAGGTATTTCAGAATGAGTAATATAAAACCATATATAAGTGTCATAGTTCCAGCAAAGAATGAAGAAAAGTATATAATGAATGTTTTCAAAGGTTTGAAAACTCAAAGTTTTAAAGATTTTGAAGTAATAATAATAGATGGTGGAAGTACAGATAATACAGTAAAGATATCAAAAAAGTATGCAAGAGTAATTGTTGATAAAAGAAAGGGTATAGGTAGAGCTAGAAACATTGGTGCAAAGATTGCTAAAGGTAAAGTGCTTGTTTTCATAGATGCAGATACTATGCCTTCAAAAGACACTCTTAAGGCTTATAAAAATATAATAAATGATAAGGTTGTAGCTGCTACAGGTCCGATACTCCCACTTGAAAAAACAAACTTAAGAATAACATTAGGATTTAAATTTGTTTCAATATTTTTTGTAAAGTTAGCAATAAAAATAGGAAAACCAAGTATAGTAGGTTCAAACTTTGCCATATCAAAAAAGGCTTTTAATAAAATTAATGGCTTTGATGAGAAATTGATAACTTATGAAGACTGGGATTTATCAAATAGAGTTAAAAAATATGGGAAGATAGAGTTTGTAGATGACGCAGTTGTTTACACAAGCACAAGAAGGGTTGAGAAGTGGGGAATTTCTGGCTTCTTTATGTTTCATGTAGGAAACATGATACGCTATAACTTATTCAAAAAGTCAAAGGACCACTATGAAGAAATTAGATAAATAAATTAAAATAAAGCAAGAATAGCAAGCGAATTTTCTAAAATATGTGCAACTATTGATGGATATATAGAGTTTGTTTTTTTGTATGCATAACCTGCAAGTATACCAAATACAGTTGCTGCAGTTATCAAAAGAACAAAAGAAACAAGATCTATTGATGAGTAATAACCAGAGTGTAGTAATCCGAATATAATTGCGCTAGGAACTATCCCAATTCTTTTGACCAATAACCCTCTGAATGTAATCTCTTCGATTATTGGAGCTATTATTGCCACAAAAAAGTAAAACCATATTGGTGGTGGAGCTGGAGTATTTTGAAATATTGAACCGGTATTCCCAGTTATATTTGAATTAGTCGCATAGGATAAAAATGATGACAAAATTATTGTAAAAAATACTAATGTTATGAATATTCCCACCCCCAGTAAAAGATTTTTAGGGGTTAATGTATGTAAAGAAAGACCAAGCTCTTTTGCAAATCCTTTGTTCATTTTTTTAACAAGAAATAGGTATGACAAAACAGTAAGTATAAATGTTAACTCAGTTGCTACTGAAGATGCAGCTTCTAAATTAGGTATTATATTAACAGCGTATAGAAAACTGAAAACTACATTAGTTAATAATAGAAAAACTAGTCCAAGGAATAAAAATATAATACTGTTAAGTACTTTGCTTTTTATTGAAGTTTTAGTTTTAAAAGTAAGATCTTTTTTTGTTTTTTTCTTTGAATTTAAGGTATATTTATTTGAAGATAAAGCTTTATTTTTATTATTTTTTGATGTTAATTTTGAGTAAGGAGATTTCTTTGATTTTAAGTTCTTACTTTTTTTAACTATTTAATCACTTTTTAAGTTCAGTATAATGACACTTACCACATGCATATCTATTTGCATGAGACGCCATCCTTACTCCACATTTAGGACAAAACTTTTCTGCAGCTTTGTAAGGTGTCGTTTTCTTTGCTTTTGTTTCTTTTTTTTCTGCCATTTAATCAAATCTCATTGAATATTAATTTATAATTATTATTGCTTTTCTTCTTTAGCTCCTTATTTCTTTTCCTCCTTAGGAGCTTCCTTTTTCTCTTCTTTCTTTTCTTGCTTTGGTTTTTCTGCCTTAGCCTCTTCTTTCTTTTCCTCTTTTGGCTTTTCTTCTTTTGGTTTTTGTGTTTCTTCTCCCTTAACTGACTTTTCGTACATCATCATTTCTTCTTTTTTATTGTAAGAATTAACAGATATGTTACATTCCTGAACTCCGTATTGTTGGTCTATTCTGGTTATAACAGTAAGAGATGGATTTAAGTTTTGTAATTTACATATCTCTTCTTTTATCTTTCCTTTGCTAGGTGTCTCTCCTTTATAGTAAGCTGTGAAGGTCAACTCATGTCTTTTCAAAAGCTTATTCTCTTTCTTATTATCTAATTTTAATTCTAAATTTTCCATCTAAACACTTCCTGTTACTCTAGATATAGCCCGTTTTTCTCCATAAATCATTATTTCTATCTCTGCACCTGGCTTTACTGTGTTTTGTAAATCCTCAGGTATAGGTATTTCAAATGTTTCATAAGACTCTAAATCCATTATTTGAGCACTATTTCCTGAAATAGAAACGACTTGTGCTTTTTTCTTACTTATTAATGGTATTTCTATATCCCCGCTGCTAGGTTTTAGTAATGTCCTTTTATTTCCATCAAAAACTCCTATTCCAGTGATACGCATTTTAGCTGCTCCATGTTTTCCTGGTGCGGATGTTTCTACATCTACCACTCTACATGGGATTCCATCTATAAGAATAAATCTTCCAGTCTTAACTTCTTTCATTGATGCATATGATATTTCTTCAGACATTTAACCACAGTACTTTCTAATTTCAAAATATGAATTAGTATAGTAGATATTATATACAAAAATATTTAAACCCTTTTAGTTTCGGGTTTTTATTTAATATTTACTCTTTGCTTTCTGCGCTCCAGTCTATTTTATCATTATATGAATTATTTGATTCATAAGAATCAACTGATTTTTTCGATAATGAAATAGGTGATTCATTTGAGAACTCACTTTCTTTCATTTTTGGCTTATTTCCATTTGAAGTTGAAGGATGATCGTCACCATTATTACCATTAGAAGACCCAGTATCGCCGTTATTTCCTTTGTAATAAGAACTTCCTGAATCATTCTCTTTTGAGCTATACATGTAATCATAGTCATCTGATCTTCTTCTGTATAATAAGTAAGCTACTATTATGATTACTACAATTCCTACAATATATAATGGAGGTATTGGCAACTTTATTCCAGATATTGAAAAGCCTTGATTATTTTGCTGTGGAGAATTTATTTTTAAAGTAACATTGCTAGAACATTGTTGAGGGTATGATGTTACATCACAAGCTACTAGATTGTAAGTTCCATCTTGCATTAATGAAGTACTATATGTTATATTTCCAATTCCCGTAGCTATTAAATCATTGTTTGCAAATAAAGCGACTTTGTCCAAACCGAAATTTGTTGAAGCATATATTGTATTTTTTGTACCATAACTTACATTATAATAATTATTATTTACATTGTCTACATTTAATTGAACTTCTGGAACTCCTGTGTACGTAGTTGTGTTTATCTGTGGTCTTGCGCTAGGTTGAATTACCTTAATTGCAGAACCACATATCAATAGTTGAGATGTCAATTGAGTGTAACCAGATATATTAACTAACTTAATTGAGTAAGCTGAGTCATTTATTTGACCTATATTTACACTTTGTCCTACACCTAAAAAGTAAGAAATGTTATTAACAGATACACTAGCTCCATCTTTGGTGAGTAATGTTTCTGCTACCTTGAAATCATGTGAATAGACATTAGTTGTATTATAAGTTCCCTGTGATAAAGTAATAGTATTACATATGGGATTTGTTAACGTAGTAGAAGGTTCTTGTTGTGGTATCTGAGTTGTTGGAGATCCTACATTTATGTAAACTAAGTTTGATTTGACTGGTTTACTATTTGAAACTGCAGAGTCATAAACCATAACATAATACTGAAAATGTCCTGCAGTAAATAAATTAAGGGTTAATGTGTTTGAGTTTGAATTACTTATTAGAGCTTGTTGATCGTTAGTGTTATTATACCACATATAAGTATAAGTTCCAGAACCTCCTTTTGCAGTTGCATATAATGTTTGTTGTGATCTTATCGCATCATTTGTTACATACGGAGATGCTTTTACTGTAAGTGGTGAGCCAACAACCGTTACCTTAGATATTGCAGAAGTTACTCTGCCTAATGAATCAATAACTGTAACTTGTACGCTACCATCTTGTGTTGCACTAAATGTACATGTATATGTATCACAAGGCAATGTTATTTGAGCTCCTGAAAGTGGAATAAAGTTCCAGTTATAAGTATATGGAGCTGATCCACTTGATACTGAAACTTTCATAGTAATATTTTGTCCAAAATCTGCTGCTTGATTATTTGGGCTGACATATGCAGTAAAGAAGTTTGGATTTTGAACATATATGTAATTTGTGACGTTTGCTATATTGTTATATTGATCAATAACAGTTAATGTAACGTTACTATAACCAATTGTTGATGAGTTTCCATTAAAAGTAAGTATTCTTGAATCTCTTCCAACAGGTTGTCCATTTACTGACCATTCATATAAATAAGGAGGATAACCACCAGATACTGAAGCAGTTACTGTTTCATTATTACCTATTGAAAGTACAGATTGTTGAAAGTTTAATGTTGCTGATATACTTTGAAAAAGTTTAAACGATGTAGCACCTACTGTAGAAAATAAAAACATTGAAAATAATACTAATAAAAATATATTCTTCGTTTTGTCACCAGCAATGAATACCATAGTATATATTTTGTGTTTTTTGATATATAAAGCTTTGCTATATCTCAATTACTGTATACTTAATTAATAAAAACATTGAATAAAACCAGTAAAACTATAAAAATTTAAAAATAAAAAACAACTTTAAATCACTTTAGAGCTTTTACAAGGTTGAGTAATTTATCTAACTGCTGATTCCACCCCATAGTCATACCTTGTATTGCAGATGGTGCTTTTGGACCTTCCATTTTAGTTACAATTAAATCTACAGATAACTTTGTCTTATTGTCGATTTTTTCAAATGTAACAGTAACTTCCTGTTCTATGAAGGTATTACTGCTTCTATCTACATCATCAAGAGCCCCGCTTGTATAGACTAATTTACTATTTGGAATTACCTCTTTGAATGTGCCATTCATTGGCCATTTTATTCCTTCTGCAGGACCAAGCTCCTTTCCTGCCAACATAACTATATATATTTTACCACCTGGTCTTGCATCCCATTCACAAGTAGGATTTGTTACCCCAGTAGGACCCCACCATTTTTGAATCAGATTTTTATCTGTCCATGCCTTCCAAACTAATTCCACAGGTGCATCTAACATTCTCGTTAAATGCAGTTCTTTTATAAGTTCGTTTTCCATTATATCACTTAGTATTTTCTTTTTGTAATAATTTTTCTAAATTATCTAAACGTGAGTTCCATTGAGTTTCAATTTTTTTAGCCCATTCTTCTACTTCGACAACTTTTGAGGTATTTATAAAATAAATGTGCTTTTGTGCTTTCTTTTTCATCAAAACAACTTTAGCTTCTAATAATACATTTAGATGTTGAGAAATTGCTTGTGCAGTAATATTAAATTTTTTTGATATTTCTCCAGAAGTTAACTGACCGTTTATCGCCAGTAACTCCAAGATCTTTCTTCGCCTAGGTTCTGCAAGTACATAAAAAGTGTCCATAGTTATATTATAAACTAATTACTTTATAAAGCTTCTGCTTTAATAATCATTTGAGTAACTCGGTTTTAATAATTAGGTCAGAACCAATAAAATTACCATACAACTTAGATGATTCTAAAAGCAAATTATTTTCTTCTTTTGAAAGTTTTTTAAACATTATATTAGTCAATGCAACTTTATTTCTATAACTTTGTTTCTTCCAAGTTCCCACAACTTTTCCATTTAAAACAATTATCGGTTTAAAAATTCCATTGCTATGTATTAGTGATAACTTGCCACTTTTAAGTAAAGACTGTGTATTTTTATCTTCTAGAATTATCTTTCTATCTGAGTAGCTAATTAAATACTCATCAAAAGCAGGAAGTAAGTACACGGAAGGTTCTTGTTTTTTAACGTTACTGAATTTTTTATTTAAATAAAATACGGTATCTTCAATTTGAGTTGATGTAATTTCTTTTGATAACTCAATACCTAACTTTGCATCAGATGTTGTTAATCCAGACCACCAAACAAAATCTTTTATTGTTGCAGGACCATGACTTGTAAAGTATGTAAGAGTTAATTTTTTAATTGCTTCTTCTCTAGACATAACATTATCTTTTTTAGGTATGCAATCTTCAAGAAGCATAAATGTTTGCTCATTTTCTTGATAACTTCCAAAGCATATTAAGCCATCCCAAGCTGCACGATACAGCATGTGATAGCCAAGATTATTTTTTGATGGAATGCCAGCTTTATCCATTATTGAATACATTTCTTTACGAGATAATTGTTTTTTTAATTTTAATGCATTTTTAAAAAGAGTTAATGTTTTTTCAACTGTAGAGTTAGATAAGCCAAGAGATTCATCACGTCTTATTGCTGTTTTATGCAAACGTGGACCGAATAAATTTAGCATATACTTTATATCAGAGCTGCGGCCAAAATGAATAGTGCCCCTCATTAACCATGTGCGTATTATTTTATGATTAGATATAACAGTTTCAACATCTTTTTTTGTGGTGCCTTTTTTTGATCGTAGTGCAATAGCGTATAATGCAGATTGATAATCTTGTGCTTGAATAGCACCCATAGATGAAACTACATCTTCAGGAGAGTTGAAAAGATTTGAAGAAATACCTTGTGTCTTTAATCTAATTTCAAGTATATTGTTAAGTTCCATCAATAAATAATAAAAATTAAACTATAAAGAGTTATCCTTGTTTTTTATTTAAATGATTTATTTATTGAAAAATAAGTATTTGCTCCGACTGGGATTTGGACCCAGGTTTAAGCCGTGAGAGGGCTTCGTCCTTGACCGGGCTAGACGATCGGAGCTAAGAAAGTATTAAGATATTTGTTGCTAATTATATATAAGTTTTGTGATTGCATGCTAACGGATAAATACACTCCTAAAACAGTTAACGGAATAATAGGAAATAATGATGCAGTTTCAAAGTTAATTGAGTTTGCAGGAAAAATACACAGCAAAGAAAGACCGAGACCTATGCTTCTTTTTGGGCCTTCGGGAACTGGAAAAACAGCTTCGGCCCATGCAGTTGCACATGGAAATGGCTTTGAGTTATTAGAGTTAAACGCCAGTGATTATAGGGATGTTGAAACACTTAAAAAAAGGTTAAAACCAGCAAGTGAAAGTAGAGGTTTATTTAATAAAAATATACTTATTTTACTAGATGAAATAGATGAGTTATCTAAAAAATTAGATAGTGGAGCCGAAAAGGTAGTTAGGGATTTAATAAAAACGTCTAAACAACCAATAATATTTACAGCTACTGATTTTTGGAATAGAGATATTAATTACTTAAGAATGGCAGTAGATAAAGTAGAGTTTAAGAAAGTAACCCCAGATGAAATAAAAAAACATTTAGTATATATTTTAAAAGAAGAAAAAATTGATATGAAGAGTAATGTTATAGAAGAGATTTCTATGAGATCTAATGGCGATGTTAGAGGAGCTATTAACGATTTAGAAATGATGATAGACGCAGATGAAGCACTAATGGAAAACATAGGTTTGCGTGATAGAAAAATAGAGATCTTTGGCGTTTTGGATAAAATATTTTTATCTAATAACTTTGATATTTCTAGAAGTGCTATGGCAAGAAGCGATTTGGACATAGGCATGCTAATAAACTGGGTTGATGAAAATATAACCAAAAGATATCCAAGTAGAAGAGATGTTAACGAGGCTTACAGTAATTTAGCGCTTGCTAGTAAGTATTACGAAAGAGCTTCTAGAACTAATCACTACGAATACTTTAGATATGCTAGTATTCTGGCCTCAGCAGGAATATCAATAGCTAATAATGGAAGGACAACAATGCTAAAACAGTATGCATTTCCATCAAATATTAGATACATGAGCAGTACTAAAGAAGAAAGAAGCACGTTGAATAGCATTGCAGATAGATTATCCCCATTATTACACACTAATAGAAAAAAGATAATTAGTAGCTACTTACCAATATTAAAAATTGCTATAGAAAACTCAATTAAAAAGTATGGAAAAGATGAAACATTAAGTAAAATAGCATTTAATATGGGTCTATTTGATGATGATGTAGAAACCATCTTAGGAAAGAAGCTTAAATAAAACTTAATGAAAGCTCGAATGCAGTAGATGGTTCTTCTATTCCAAAATTTCTTAGAACAGTTGGATGTAACTCTCCAAAAACTCCAAGTTCTTTCCCATTAATTAAAATTGATGCGCATCTACCCTCTATAAAACTATCGTGTTTGCATTCTGCAATGCTAAAAGAAATTCTTAATGAAAGTAGTATTCCATAAATAGTACTTTTTATATCATTGAAGTTTTGTTTATTGTTAGTAGAAATACATGCAATATGATAATCTTCTATTGGTTTATTTTTATGCATTGAAAAGATTAAATCTAACTCGAAGATCTTTTGCGGTAGCTTTTCATGTTTGCTTAAAGATAAAACATGAAGAAGTGATGGCAGTAGATGTGTACGTGCCATGGTTATATGTGAAGATTTTGAATCTTTAAGAAGTATGTAATCTTTTTTATTTGGAGTAGGCATTCTCATTTTTGTAAAGTTCTTTTCTTCATTAGTTAGATATGTAGATAATGACTCGGTAAACCCAGCTCCTATAAAAGCATCTGAAATTCTATTGAAAATTATAGTGCTATCTAAAAGCTTTCCTTTTATTATAGAAGGTACTGGAGTTAAAACTATGTAATCGTAACCATATCCTATTGCAATATCTTCGATAACATCTTGTTCATTTAATATATCAATTCTATAAGCAGGTATTGAAAATCTAATTTTTTTATCTAATAACGCAGCTTCATAACCCATTTTATTTGCAAGAGAAATTATATTTTTTGAACCTATTTTAATTCCGATTTCTGCTTCTACTTGAGATACAGGAATTGTTATATAATTTTCAGGAAAGTTCAATGAAGTATATTTTTTATCTCCGTCAGAAATATTAATTTGGTATATTTTTGCGCCTAGCTCATGAAGAGTTATGGCAAGCATTTCATTTATTTTCTTAACTGAGTATTCAGAAGTTCCAGTAACCTCAACAAAAAGATTTGTTGTTTTTTTACTTACTGCGGTACGCTTTGAATTAATTATTGGTATTAACGCAAGTACACCTTTTGTATCTTCTAAAATAGGAAACATATTTGTTTTTGGTAAAGCTTGCGCATATGCCTTGCCTTTTTCAGTGTTTTTTAGTACTTCACTGAAAAGTTCAGGTTCTGTGCCTTTTAAATGAATAAACTTTTTATCGCTTGAAAGTTTAAACTCTACAGTTTTATCTATAGTGTCATAATCATGTATTCCTATTGATAATTTTTTCCTCATTCTTCCTAATGTATCGGATAATTTTTCAGAAAAATTAAACAAATCAGCTAATGAGTTATCATCAAGTTTTATATCCTTTGCAATAAAGCCATGAATGAATAACTTACTTTTTTTAATATTTGAGTTTACAATTAAGTTTAATTCTGGCTGTTTTGATTCTTTTATTATATTATAATGAAAATTTCTATTTTCGTGTAGGAAATTTTTTAAGTAACGTGCTAATCCAACGACAGAGAATAAGTCAGGTCTATTGGGAGTTATTTCTAATGTTAATGAATTTTCTTCTTCGTGTTCTACCTCAATACCTAACTTATAAAGAATATCTTTGAGTTTTTCTTTCTCTAACCTTGAACCTACTAAGTCTAATAAATAATCTATATTAAAAATAACATTTGGCATTAACTCAACTCTCTACTTCTTAACCAGCTTAAATCGCTGTTATAATACTCAGTTATGCTTTTCATATTTTTGTCCTTAAGCAATAGCATTCTTTCTATTCCAAGACCCCATGCAAGAACTGATATATCTTTTCTTTTAATTCCAGTTATTTCCCTCCTTATTATTCCAGAACCTCCAATTTCTAACCACTCGCCTTTTTCACCTAACTGTGCAAATATTTCTGCACCAGGTTCTACGAATGGAAAATACGCAGGTTTAAATCTAATATTTACATTAAATGCCTTATAAAAAGTACTAAGAGTGTCGAAAAGATTTGAAAGTGTAAGATTTTTTCCTATTATTATCCCATCTGTTTGATAAAAATCAGCTAAGTGCTTATAATCAATATTTTCATTCCTGAAAACTCTTCCGACAGTAAATAATTTTTTAGGGAGTAATTGATTTTTATCCTTTGCGAATTCCTTTACAAATTCTCTAATATATCTTACAGAAACACTTGTCAGTTGAGTCCTTAATACAGCAGATTTTGCTTCGTTATCATTCCACTTGATTTTCCAAGCCTTTATGTTTGTTTTCTTTATTTGTTTTAAGTATTCTTTTTCATCGATATCTAAAAATTCTGGATTTGAAAGATGAAAAGTATCTTGTGTGTCTCTAGCAGGATGGTCTTGTGGTACGAATAATGAATCAAAAACCCAAAAAGATGGCTCTATTATTGGTCCGGATATTTCATTAAAACCCATTTGTGAAAATGTTACTTTTATATCGTTTATTAAGGATCTTAATGGGTGTCTCATTGAAATTATTTCTGAGGGAACTGCAACTGAAACGTCATATTTCTTAAACTTTAATGAATCAATATTTTTATTTAAAATTATTTCTTTTGTTAATTCATCTATGTGTTCAGAATCAGAAAAGTCTTTAAACTCTGAACCTTTTTTAGAAATTTTTATACTAATTATATTATTTTTTTCTTTTATTTCCAAAAGTTTTCTTGACTTAAACTCATCTACTGATTTTTTTTCTTCAGAAGTTAGTGTTTTTGGTAAACTGCTAAGTTTTGAAAGAGAGTTTAAGAATATAGACTCATTTGAAGGCACTTTATGTTTTTCACCTAATTGAGTAATTACTAAAAATCCGTCTTTAACTTGTGCTAAATTTTTCTTTATACACCATTGTAAAGCTATTTTATCTTTTTCAAATGTAAGCGTTTTCATCTCTATTTTTTGTTTGGCTTTAAGTTTTTCCAATAATGAATCCTCTGGAAGTAATGAATTTGCATAAACTTCACCCTCCGGAAAGAAGGTTATAGTTAGTTCTTTTTCTCTTTCTATATCTATTAAAGAAATGTTACTAAGATTTTCTACAGCCCATAATAACTCATCTTTTCCCAAGCTTACCTCAGTCATTAATTGCTCTGGTGTTTTACTTTTACCACTTTGAAGTGATTTGAGTATTGCTAATTCGTACTTATGCATAAAAGCCCTTAATTAATTTATATAACAGATAATATTCAATAAATAAGTATTAAAAGATTTGTTGATTAAACCAATATGTGAAATTATGCTCAAAGATTACCTGATAGAAATTTTTGAACCTTCATTACTTTTTGGACTGCTTTGTTCAAGTGTAGGTTTATTTGCTGCTATTTATTTTAAAACAATTAATTTGTATTTAGGATTGATAGCGATTCTTGGAGTGATTATAGTACAAATAGCAGTTAATTTGATAGATGACTACGTCGATTATAAGATAGGAATCGATAAAGAAACTACAAAAACAAAGTTTAGTGGAGGTAGTATTTTAGTCACAAGTAATAAAGTAACTACAAAAAACATAATAATTATTTCCATTTTTGCTTTGATAATAGCAGGTTTAATTGGAGTATATATAATTGGATTTTTGAGTAGTTTTGTGATAAACTTCATAATATTAAGTATGATTTTTGGATTTATAGCTACTGTTTTTTATGCGAGATACTTAACACATGTTCCGTTTTTTGCAGAACCTTTTGTTAGTTTATCATTTGCATATGTAGGATTAGCTGTTTTCGTAGTAGCAAGTAATAACTTTTTGAATGCGTTAGAACTCTTTTTCTTTGTTTTTATACCTTCTGGAATGCAAGTAGGTGTAGCTATGATTGCAAATGAGTTACCAGATAAAAAGGCTGATGAAAAATACGGAAGAAGAAATACAGTCATAATGTTTTCAGATCATAAAAAATCTGGATTACTTTATTTATTGTATTACATTGTTGTGTTTTTATTAATCTTTGCAGGAATATATATTGGATTTTTACCTATTACATTCTTAATAACATTGATTGTACTTCCAGGGATTTATAAAGTTTGGAAGGGAATAGACAGTTATAAAGATCCTGAAACTCATGAAAAGACAATGGGTATTAATACAATTACCGCATTTTTGTTAATAGCTTTATTATCCTTAGCTTTCATAATATAAATGGTCATTAATTGTACGCAGATGAAAAGGTAGTATTTGTAAAAGAAATTACTAAAGGTATAGAGTTAACTAAAAAAAGGCTTTTGACATTTGGTAAAAAAGAATTCTTGAATGAACGACTTTCTGATGCTACGACACATTTTCTTAAAAGACAAGGAAAGCTTATGAGACCAGGTTTAGTTTTTTTTGGTGCTCTTTATTCTGGATTTGGTATAGAAGAAGTAGTTGATTTAGCTGTTTCCATAGAGTTACTTCATACATCATCATTAATACATGATGATTTAGTAGATAAGGATTTACAAAGAAGGGGAATAAATACAACACATATTGAGTTCGGGGAGGAGTTAGCTATACTTGCAGGAGATGTTTTGATATCTAAATCAATACAAAACTCTGCAAAGTACGGAAGAGAAGTTATAGAGTATATGTCAGATACTGCTATGAAGATGTCGGCTGGAGAAACACTTGATTTTGAGTGTCAAAAATCGAAAACGGTGCCTAGCTTAAATGATTACTTCAGAATTTCTGAGCTAAAAAGTGCATCTTTGATAAAGACCTCAGCTGCTATATTTCCATTTTATAAAAAGTCTGGAACAGTTAAAGAGTTAGAAACTTTTGGTTTAAACTTTGGTTTGGCATTTCAAATAAAAGATGACTTCAATGATTATGTAAATGAGAAAAAAGATAGTGATTCGGATAAATTTAGACCTAATGTAGTTAGTTCATTAATAAATGAGGGAAATAATAAGGAAAGTGCATTAGAAAAAGCAAAAAAACTAAACAAAGAGTATCTTGAAAGAGCTATAACTGCCTTAAAGAACAACTCAGATGAATTCTTAAAATATTTAAAAATGGCTGAGATATAATACCTTACTTTCTACCATAAACAATATACGCTATTCCTGTTTTTAATTTCAAATATTTTACATCTTTAAATCCAGTATCATTAAGTATTTTAATAAGTCTTTTTTTATTAAATTGATGAATACTTTTTGATAACCAAGAATAAGCTTCATAATCTACAAAAAATCCGAATGTTTTCATAAATACAGAGTATACTCTAAAAAATAATCGTTCTGAAAAACTATCTGGCATTGCCATATCTAGATATAAAAAATGTGCATTTTTCTTAAGTATTCTCTTTTGTTCTTTTGCAAAAACTTCTAAGTCATCAAGATTTCTAAGTGCAAATCCAGATATGGATAAATCAAAGTGCTCGTCAGGTAACTTTGTTTTCAGTGCATCTTTTACTTCAAAATTTATATTTTTTATATTAAGTTTATCTGATTTCTTTTTTCCGATAATAAGCATTTCTTTATTAAAATCTATTGCTGTTATTTGTGAACTTAATTTTTTATTTGATAAGTTTTTGGATAACTCTATCGCCAAATCACCAGTACCTGTAGCAACGTCTAATATCTCCGGCGATTGAACTTTATCTAATAGCTTTAGAGATAAAGTTACCGCTTCATTTCTCCAATTTTTATCTACTCCAAAACTAAGCGCATGATTCATAAAGTCGTAATGTTTAGAAACTCCTGTAAAAAGTTTATTTATTCTTTCACTCATTTAAATACCGAATCATAATGCCAAAACAGGGAGTAGAAGTATTATGAACTCTATCCAAAATACATGTGCAAACATTGAACTTATTATCCCATATTTTTCAGCTAAAATACTTGTGATAAAACCAACAAATAAAGCAGCAAGAACGAGTATAGGATTTAATGTTGAGATATGTATAAGGCCATAGAACAAAGCTGCACCGGCCCATGGAACTTTTTTGAATAATTTAGAATGATTTCTTATTAATGCTTGAACTCCTCCTCTCCAGTATATCTCTTCGCATATTCCGATTATAGCAAGTAAAATAAAGAGCAGTATTGTTTGGGCTTGTAAGTATATCAGAGAGTATACATCTTTTACATACAATACAGTTCCGGTGAGTAATGTTAAGTAGTAACCACCTAAAAAGATTAGGTACAGAATAAATGCTCCGAGTAAACCGAAAAGTACTCCTTTTATCAGAGCGCCTTGTGTTATTCTTAGTGATTTTTTATATTTTAATAATGTTATTGAAGCAAGTAGTAAAGTTGAAACTGTCATTGCGTATACAAAATACTTACTAAAAACAATAAAAGTTAAGGGCCATAGAATTAATGGCAATCCTAAATAAATATAATCAAAACTTTTTAACTTCATATTTAAAACCTGTTTTTAAGAATTATTTTTCCGAAAAGATTATGTTTTTCAAACATACTCTGAGCTTTGGATGCTTCTTTGATATTGAATGATGAATTAATTATAGGATGTATATTATTTTTTGAAACGAACTCTAAAGCCTCGTCAAACTCAGATTTGCTTGCGTTATGAGTACCTAATATGGAAATGTTTTTAAGGTATAATTTCCTAACATTTAATGACGATTCAGCCCCAGTAAGAACACCAAAGGAAATTATTCGTGCATTATACGCTGCTAAATCTACAGAGTTGCCCAATGTAGAACCGAATGACTCTAGTATTATGTCTGCGCCTTTCCCATTAGTAATATTTAGAACTTCTTTGTTTAATTCTTCGATAGGCTTATTACTAGAAAGTACAGTTACCTTGCCTAGTTTTTTAATTTTATCCTCTTTTTCTGGTGAACTAGACAAGGCTATAACATTCAACTTTAATGCTAGTGAGAACAGTATTGCAAATATACCGACATTTCCAGATGCACCTCTTACTAGTATAGTTTCTCCTTCAACAGCGTTTGCTAATTTTTTTATATTCCTCCAAGCTAATGGAGCATGAAGTGGCATAGCGGATAACTCTTCATCTGAAAAACCACTTGGAACAATAGATACACAACTTGATGGTACTGATATTAACTCAGAATAACTACCATTTATATGCAAACCTAAACACTTCCATGAAGGACATTGAGCTTCATACCCTGATTTACACTTTTGACATTTGCCACAGCCATAAACAGTATTTACTATAACTTTATCCCCTACTGAAAAATTAGTTACATTTTTACCTATAGCTTCTATTCTACCAATTACATCGGAACCAGGAACATGTGGCATGTTAAATTTAAACCCAGGTATTCCATTTCTAGTCATTAAATCTAATGTATTTATTGAGGTCATATCAATTCTTATTAAAATATTAGAATCTGAAACCTTAGGATCATCTATTGAAAACTCCTTTATTACTTCGTAATTTCCATGTTCAGAAAAACCCATGACTTTCATAAAAATACTTTATTGAATTAAATACTTTTGATACTTTTTATTTTTAAATTCTTCCAATAAATCATATTCTTTCTTTTCTACTTTTTTACCATTTATTATTTTAATGGAGTTATTTAATATAGAATTATTACTACCCAACAACTCGTATACTTCAGAGTAATTTGTTTTTGCACCATTGCCACAATAATCAATGGCTTCTGAAAGAATATTTTCTCTTAATTTAAATAAAGAATACTTTCTTTTTTTAAGCCTTTTTTCTAATGCATTCAGATGTGATCGTAAAACAATTACCTTTGCATTTGGCAATTTAATATCTGAAAGAAGATGACCTTCTATTATCACATAACTTTTCTTTTTCTTCTTTGCAATTTTGATCTCTTTAATAAGCTCAATTTTTAATTTTTGCATATTTATTATATATGCACCATCAAAGTCCTTTTTTGAGTATAACTTTTTCTTTTTGGATAAATCATTTGAACTTATTAAAACTGAATTTTTAAATACTTTAGAAAGTTTTTTAGATAAAGTAGTTTTCCCTGTTCCAGGAACTCCAGTAATTACAATAATTTTTGTTTTTTCCATTTAATTAACTTGAGTTTGTTTTGAGTTTTTATAAAGATTTATTTCATCAGAAAATGATGATAAGTAGTTATTCAATGTAGATTGTGCGTTTTCAATATCTATTATTACACTTTCAGGAGGTTTTATTGTTATTATACGTATTTTATCTCCTGAAAAAATCCATGAACCAATAGTATGATCTTTATATTTTGTAGATACTTCTGCAACGTACTTTGAAGAGGATATTAATTTTCCTATAAGCATTTCTAAAGCATTATTGTAAGAATCTACTATTATATTTTCCGAGTTATTCTCTTTAATGTCTATTGTGTAAGGTGTTATTAGAGGTATTTTTACTGATTCTGTTTTTTCATTTATTATTGATGTCATTTTTGAGTAGATTACAGAAATACTTTCTAATTCAGAGTTTAATTTATCATTTTCTGAAGAAAAAGTGTTATTTACTTCTGAAAAATATGTGTTTATAGCTGATTGCATTTTTTTAAGAGTAGCATTTGCATCTGGTTTTTTAGCGTATTTAGAGGGATTAGTTAGTACATCTCTAAGAGTTGTATCTGAATTTTTCAATACAGTATCATCTATTCCTGTTATAAAACTGTCGGTTAACTCGTCCCAATCATTATTATTTTCAGATTTAATATCAGATTTTGTCGCCACAATAAACACCACTATTTATAAAATTGAACAGTTATATATAAAATATCTTCCATAATAGTTGTTTTAGGAAGTTATTAGATAATAGATGAAAAAATGCAGGTAAGCCATTTAGAAGTTGAGTTTGCATACAAATATCCATTTTCGTTAGAGTCAAAAAGAATAATTACTGAAGCTGGTACAAAATTAGATGATAAAATCTTTAATTATGGATTATTAAGATTGCAAAGTGCAATTGATAAAAAAGGTTTACCAATAGATAACTCATTATTAGATAGTACAATGTTAACGCATATTTTAAGCTATGTATATGCAAGAATGATAGTTAGTGCAAATGGAAATCAAGCTGTACTTAAATCATTTTGCCATTATGAAGCTAAACGATCAATAAATGCTCTTTTAGAGGACAAACAAGAAAATATAGAGAAAGTAACGGAAGAGCTTGGAATAAAAATACAAAAAAATAGTAGCTTTTTCTTAATAAGATTTGAAGATTATTTAAAAAATATGCCAAAAACAGAAGAGTTCAGATTAATGAAACAGAACTTAAAGAATGGAAATATAACTATGAATAAAGATGAATTATCCAAATTTTTACTTAAGAGAATAGAGTTAGAAGTAAGAAAAAATCTTCCAATACCTAAAAAAGATCTTCCTAAAGAAGCATCAGAGTACTCTAAAAAATTAAAAATACCTGTTGAAAAGATAAACATAAATCTAAAAGATGATATACGATATGAATGGATAAATAAATTATTATCAAAACCAATAGCAGATGTAAGACACAGAACTGTGAACTTGATACTTGCTCCGTACTTTACAAATATCTTGGGTTTACAAGAAAGCGAAGCAATTAAACACATAAATAATTACATAAATAAATGTAAGGAGATAAATCCTGACACAAATGTTAATGAGTCATATATAAGATATCAAGTTAAGTACTCAAAAGAAAAGGGAATGAAGCCTTTATCTTATAAAAAAGCTAAAGAGTTATTAGGGGATGAAATAATTTAATGTGTGATAAATATGGTAGCAAAACTATGCCACATTTGCAACAAATTAGCAGATGAAGTTTGTAGGTTATGCGGAAGACCTGTGTGTAAAAAACATAAAAATAAGCATAATGTTTGTGACTCTTGTGCAGATGGATTAAGGTAATTTTTTAGTAAATTATTTTAAAAACTCTATAAGTTATTTTCAGAACTTTGTTCTGTTGAGTTATTTGAAGTAGGATTTTCTTCTTTTATTATATTGATTGATTCTTCTGATGACAATTTATTTGTTTCAGGAATATCATTTTTATCGTTACCTTTGTTGTTATTGTTTTGTAGATTATTTTCATCGAGAGTATTAAGAGCATTTTCAGTTATATCTGTATTTGTCTCGTTTGTATTTTCAGATTGAACTTCGGAGTCATTTCCAGTTGTATTTGTTGATATTTCAGAAGTTGTTTTTTCTGGTTCTTTTTGTTCATTATTTTCATTATTTTCATTGTTTTCTTTATCTTCTTTATCTTCAGTATTATTTTGAGAAGTATTTTCAGTGTTGTTTTCTGGTTCTTCTTGCGCTTTATTAATTTTATTTTCACTTAATTGTTCATCTTCTTCAACTTCATCAGATTTTTTGATCAATTGCACTTCTCCAACCTTAAAATCTTCTGCAGATTTTCCTTCAGGAAATGCGATTGCATTTTGAGCAGCTATAGGTAACTTTAGCTCTTCTGCTACTCGTTTAAGTTCAGAGATATCTATAACTCTATCAGTAAATAACTCGATATACGCTATATTTCCAGACTTTATTTTTTTAACTGAAAATGTTATTTGCTGATACATCCCACTTCTAATTACGCGTATTCTAACTGTACCTCTTTCAAGTATAGCTTTAGAACTATCTGGTATTTCCACACTATTACCAAAAGTATTTTCAAAGAAAAATATTTATGATTAATGTTAAAAAATCTTGTTTTTAATAAAATTGTATTTACAATTAAGTTAACAATATTAAAGATAACAATAATAAACTATTCTACTACTTATAATCATGCCTTCGAACTATATAGCGATAGGAATTTTTATCGTTTTATCTCTGATAATACCTTCTTCATTGGTATTGAGTTCCATATTTTTAGGGCGTAAAAGAGAGGGGAATGAAGTAAAAGAAAAAAACTTCGAAAGTGCAGAAGTTAGTTTGGGTTCTAAAACAAGTATAATGAAGGAGTACTTCCATTACTTTACAGGATTTTTAGCTTTTGAAATTCTTACTGGATTGATATTGGCATGGGCTTATGTATTAAGAGCAACGACTTATTTAGGCAGTATTTATTTTATAATATTAATAATTATGGCAATGGTTTTTGAGGTTTTTATTATGCTTTTTTCACTTAAAAGATTTTCAAGTTTGGATGAGTAGATGGACGATCAAGAAAAAGTTTTAAACGCAAGACAAGAAATGGATCAGTTAGTTGTTGATTCTTTGAAAGGTAGAAAGATAAAACCAAATGTTGTTTTTTCGAAGTTATCTGATTTAAGCAAAGTAATGTCAAAAGGAGTAGTGCAATGGTCAAGAGTGAACTCAGTTTGGCCTTTGCAGTTCGGATTAGCGTGTTGTGCAATGGAACTTATGGATTTTGGTTCTGCAAGAATTGATGCTGAAAGAAAAGGATTTCTTTTGTTTAGAGCAACGCCAAGACAAGCTGATGTAATGTTAGTAGCAGGATGGGTAACAAAATCAATGATACCTGAAATAAAGAGATTATATGAACAAATGGCAAAACCAAGATATGTAATAGCTTTTGGAGAGTGTGCAACATGTGGAGGACCGTGGTGGGAGAGTTACAATATAGTAAAAGGTATTGATCAAGTACTTCCTGTTGATGTTTATGTTGTTGGTTGTCCCCCAAGACCTGAAAACTTGTTTTCAGCAGTTATGAAGTTGCAGAAAAAGATAGGTGGCGATGTTGAGTATTGAAAAAAAAGATTTAGTTAAAAGTATTGAGCAGGCTTATTCGGAAGGTTATACTTATTTAGTTAAAATAACAGCAGTAGATTATGTAAAAACAGTTAATGTAATTTATATTTTAAGATCTTTGGATAAAAATCAGGATAAAATATTAGAATGTGAATTAGATCCAGCTAATCTCTCGGTAGAAACAATAACACATATTTATGAAGGTGCAGATTGGTACGAACGTGAAATGCAAGAGATGTTTGGAGTTAGAATAAATGGAAGAAAAGCAAAAAGATTGATATTAGAAAAATGGGACGGAAAAGGATACCCACTAAGAAAAAGTTTTGAGTGGGGCAAACCTTATGAAAAGGAGTAGGTATGGCGATAACAAGAATAAATATAGGTCCAGTACACCCAAGCACACACGGAGTAGCTAGGCTAGTAGTAGATTTAGATGGAGATACAATAGTTAAGGTAGAACCACATATAGGCTATTTACACAGAGGAGTAGAAAAGCTAGTTGAGAATAGAATTTACATGCAATCTCCACCGTATATGGAAAAGATAGATTACGTAGCTCCAATGGCCGTAGATGAGCTATATGTTGCTACAGTTGAAAAGGCATTAAATGTAGATGTAAGTGAAAAGGCCTCGTATGCTAGAATAATTTTACTAGAGCTACAAAGAATAGCTAGTCATTTATTTTTCATAGGTAGTGTTACTAACGATTTAGGACAGTCATTTACAGGATTTATGTGGGGCTTTATGGACAGAGACAAGGTCCTAAGACTTTTAGAAAACGCAACAGGTCAACGAATGTTTTATGTCAATATGAGATTAGGTGGTATAAATAGAGAGTTCCCTAAAGATTTTGAGTATGAAACAAAGGAGTTTTTAGATTACTTTGAGAAACGATTAAAAGATTATGAAAACTTTATAGAAAAAAATCCAATATTTATTCAAAGAATGAAAGGCGTTGGAATTTTGAATTTAGATGATGCAATAAACTTAGGAGTTACAGGACATGTATTGAGAGCTTCAGGAGTAAAGTATGATGTTAGAAAAAATAATCCTTATTACAAATACTCAGAACTCAACTTCCATCCAAAAATATTAAGCGATGGAGATAACTTATCAAGATTTAGAATAAGAGTTATGGAAATTAGAGAGAGTATACGTTTAATAAGAGACTCTTTTTATAAAATGGAAAGTGCCGATGGAAGTATGGTAGGTATGCCCGTTAAGCTTTTCTCCCCTAAACCAACAAACAAAATTTCAATAGTTAATAGAGAACTGCCTAGAGGAGAAGGACTCATGTATATGGTTGCAGACGATAAAAAACCATATAGACTTTCGATGAGAGCACCTACATTCATAAATTTAGCTGCTTTGAATAAAATTGCCAAAGGACATAAACTTGCAGATTTATTTTCTATATTTGGCACATTAGATATGGTGATGGCTGATGTTGATAGATAATATATTAAATTATTTTTATTCGGGATTAAACTCTTCAAATCTTTTAGTTAGTATACTTTTCATAGCGATATATGCAATTTTAATCTCAATAATGATAAGTGTTTTTGCGTATGTATTCGGCTGGGTAGAAAGAAAGATGATTGCAAAGGTACAAAGAAGACACGGACCAAACCGTGTTGGAAAATGGGGACTTCTTCAAAATCTTGCAGATTTAGTAAAGTTAATAACAAAAGAAAAAATAATACCAGAAGATGCAGACCCATTACTTTTAAACTTAGCTCCGATACTTTTAGTAGGAGTAGTAACATTCATAATTTTACTAATGCCATTTTCTTCTTATTTACAGGCTACAAACTTAGGATTAGGATTATTAATTATCTTTGTAATTTTAGGATTTACACCTATTTTATTATTTATAACAGGTTACGCAACTGGAGGCAAGTTTGCTGAGTTAGGAGCTCAGAGATCAGTACTAATGTTAATAAGCTATGAAATACCGATGATAATAGTAGTAGCTACGGTAGGAATAGCCGCTGGGTCATATAACTTAACTAGTATAATGAATATGCAAAGTGGTTTGTTCAATGCATTTTTAATGCCCATAGGTTTCTTTATATTTTTTGTAGTTATGCTAGCTGAACTTGAAAGGCCCCCATTTGATTTAAGAGAAGCTGATTCAGAGCTTATTGCAGGTTGGTTAACAGATGTAAGTGCACCATACTACGCAGTAGCATTAATGTTAGATTATACAAGAATGTTTATGGGTTCGCTTTTAATAGCAATATTATTTTTTGGAGGATGGAGTGGTCCTATACTCCCAGGAATATTGTGGTTAGTTATAAAGGCATTCGTAATTTCATTGTTTATAATACTAGTAAGAGTAGCAGTAGTAAGAATGCGTGTTGATAAAATATTGAAAACAGGGTGGATGTACTTACTTCCTTTATCAATAGTAAACCTTTTATTAACCTTAATAATAGTATTAAAATAGTAGATTAAATGATAAAACCAATTATAGAAGTTGTAAAGGCTCTTGGAAAAGAAAGATTTACAGTACAGTACCCAGAAGAAAGAGAGTCATTACCAGATAGTTATAGATCTATGTTTAAGTTAGATATGCAGACATGTATTAGCTGTTCCGCTTGCTCAATAATATGTCCAAATCATACAATAACAATGGTAAATACACTCACAGATAAAGGACAAAAGGTAATGCCACAGATAGGAATTGAACGATGTTTATTCTGTGCTTTATGTGCAGAGGTATGTCCACCTAAATGCTTGACACTTACAAAAAATTATGAAGTATTAGAAGCATATGATAAACGTGAGTTGATAAAAAGACCTGAAGAACTCGAGTGAAAAAATGATTGAAGTTATAAGTTTTGCAATAGTAAGTTTCATTATATTATTATCAAGTATAATGATATTTTATCAAAAAAGTATAATGAGAGCTGTTGTATTACTTACACTTTCTTTTGGTTCTAGTTCTTTAATATTTTTTATATTAAATCAAAACTTCATAGCACTTTTACAGCTTTTTATATTTGTAGGAGGTATGTCAACATACTTGATAGTTGCAGTTTCTTCAGAGTATAAAAAAATTAAGGAAATTGATTTTGTAAAGATCTGTATTGTAGCTGCAGTAATATTTAGTGCTGTATTTTTATCTATTGTTGGAGTAACAAGTAACAACGCAGTACAAAGTACAAGTATGAGTAGTTATTTTGCTTATACATTTGAAAATTACTTTCCATTAATTTATGCAACAATAGTTATGTTATTTTTAACCTCTATGGGAAGTGTATTGATAATAAGAAAGTATGTTAAATTGATGATATGATACCATTATTTTACATTTTAAGTATTTGCGTAGCTCTAGTGAGTATAGGAATAGCTGGAGTTGCTATTGAAAAAAACTTCATTACAATAATGTTAGCCATAGAGTTAATATTTTTGGCAAGTACTATTGCGTTTGTTGGATTTTTTACTTACTCTGCAACACCAAATGCGTCAGGTTTTATAGGATTAATCACAGTTTGGGCAGTAGCTGCAGTTGAGATAATTTCTTTAATTGCAATATACATTTATATGAAAGCTAATGGCTTTGAGTTTGATATAGAACTCCTTTCAAAATTAAAGTGGTAAGTTATGTTTGTACTTTTTGTTTTATTGCCTTTGTTCGCTTCGATGATAATAACACAGTTCTTTGAACAAAAGTTTTCTAAGTATATTGCATTAATTGGAGCAGTTATAAGTTTGGCACTTTTTCCATTAATAACTAAAGGAAGCTTCTCAGTAAATCTCTTAAGCATTGGAAGTTATGTAGTAAGCTTTGCAACAAATGTACTCCCGTTAAATTTAATGTTGTTAGGAATAGTCTTAATCATTGCACCTTTAATTATTTTGTATTCCTTTGGATACATGTCAGTCAGAAGTGAACAAAAGCGTTTCTATACAGAGATACTTGCTTTTGAAATTTCAATGCTTTTATTTTCAGTAAGTTATAGTTTTATAACATTATTCATCGCTTGGGAATTTTTAAGTTTAACAAGTTATTTACTTATAGGATTTTGGAATACAAGAGAAATAGCAAACACAGCAGCAAGAAAAGCAATAACAACTGTATTCCTAGGAGATTTATGTATTTTAGGAGTTATAGCAATATTACTTTCAACAGTTGGTTCAGTTACATTCAGTAATGTATTTTCATTTATAAAGACAAATCAAAGTATAGCTCTTTTAATCTCTGTACTTCTTGCAATAGCAGTATTTACAAAATCTGCACAGTTTCCGTTTAGTGAGTGGTTGCCAGATGCAATGGAAGGCCCTACGCCAGTATCTGCTTTCTTACATTCTAGTACTATGGTAAAGGCAGGTGTATTTTCCATACTATTACTATTTCCAATATTTTATGCAAGTAATTTATTAGGTGTTATTTTTGTAATTGCATTGATAACTGTATTATTATCAACATTAAATGCTTTAAAAGAAAAACATATCAAAAAAGTTATTGCTTACTCGACAATACAAGAGTTAGGATTAATGATGTTAGCTTTTTCAGGAGGAGCAATAGCTGCAGGAGTTTACTTTTTCTTTGCTCAGAGTTTCTACAAAGTTTTACTTTTCTTTAGTTCAGGAGTAGTTATGGAATCTACAGATAAAATAAGTTTAGATGAAACTTCAGGATTAAAAGTAAATAAAGTAATTTATATAACTACATTATTCGGAATATTGGCATTAGCTGGTTTCATACCATTTGATGGATTCTTTGCAAGCATAGGAATGAGTTCTTCATTTTACAACAATATAATAGTTTATGTAGTATTGAATATTTTTGGCATAATGACAAGTTTGTATTCATTCAGATGGCTATTCTTAAACAGCAAGAAAACAACACCTTATGCTAAAATAAAGTATAAATCAATATCAAAAAGTATTGAGTTAAGTATGATAATAAGTAGTGTACTCATATTGATAGCTTCTGCAAGTTTCTTCTATTTAATAAAACCAGTTTTAGGTGGAACGTATAGTAACTTTACATTACAAACACTTAACCCATTAGATGTAATAATAGAAACAATTCTAGCAGTTTCAGGATTAGTTATTGCATATATAGCAATTAAGAAATCAGTATCTTTAAAATCAAGTTTATTGATAAAATTAGTAAACAATGGAATAATTGTAAATACAGCATATATGTACATTACAAAAGGAGTTTATGCAATTTCAGAAGGATTTTCATACTTTGAAGAGGGATTATCTAGTTTATTTGATAGCTTTGGAAGAGGAGTTGTAGATTTAGGAAAAATTATAAGAAAGGTATCAGTAGGAAATATAAATAATTACGCATTAGTTCTTTCAGTAGGAATGATACTTTTATTCTTGTTTATATTTGTATTAAAAGGTGTATGAGTGGCTTCGTTTGAGAGTTTAGGTATTTTATTTTCAATTATGTTATTCGGTAATTTATTTTTAGCATTATTTTCTAAAAAGAAGTTACATTTGATCTTTAATTTGTTAATCTTTTCAGCAATAATAATTTTTGTTCTTTATTTATACATCAATAATGCCACATACTCATTATTGAACTTATTTTCATTAAATCCATTTTCTGAATTTTTCATCTTCTTATTTACATTAGGAGCTATGTTGATAAGTTTACTGTATTTTGGTTTTTCAAAAAAATATAATGAACTTTCATTATTTCTTTCATTTTCACTTTTAGGAATGTATGCAGTATCTATGTCAAACTCAATTCCAGGTATTTTTATTGGATTAGAGATGATAAGCATACCTACTGTTTTTTCAATTCTTTTATCTAAAAAAAGCCTTGAAGCTGCAACAAAACTTTTTATAATGGCAGCTATTTCAATAGCAATATTTTCTTTTGCTATGGCAATGAGTTATGGAGGAGTAAATACAATATCAATCATAGAATCACAGTACTCATTAATTATGCTAATTGCTTTTGTATTATTTTTAATAGGATTAGGATTTGAAGCTTCAATTTTTCCATTTAATGTTTTAATACCAGATGTATACGAAGGTTCTCCTTCATATGTAACTGCATTAATGGGAAGCATGAATAAAAAAGCGGGATTTGTTGCGTTGATTCAAATAGTAATACTTATGTTCACAGCATTTCATTCTGCTTTTGAAATAATTGCAATAGTTGCTGTTTTCACTATGTTTTATGGAAATATAGGAGCACTTGTTCAAAAGAATTTAAAGAGAATTATGGCCTATTCTTCGATATCGCAAGCAGGTTATATTTTAATAGGAGTTGCAACAGCCACAACATATGGAATTTCAGGTTCATTATTTCAAATATTTGCACATATGTTTATTTTTATAGGAATAATGGCAATAATAATAGTTCTAGAACTTAAAAACAAAAAAACAATAGACGATATAGTAGGATTATATAAAGAAAGTCCATTCCTTGCTGTTGCATTAAGCATATTTATGTTGTCATTAGTTGGTTTGCCTTTAACAACAGGATTTGTTGGAAAGTTCCTCATATTTTTAAGTGCAATATCGGCAGGTTTAGCAGTGCTTACATTTTTAGGAATAATAAATAGTATAATATCACTTTATTATTACTTGAAGATACTTTTAAGTGTGTATGCAAATGGAAAAAGAAAGGTAAGAATATTAGTAAACAAAACCGCAGTTACGGTTATAGTTATTTGTTTAATAGTAACAATACTTTTTGGAGTTTATCCGCAACCATTCATAAACTTTATTAACTCTGCTTCATCGTATCTTTTTACCATTGCTGGAAAGGGTTTGTAAAAATGGAAGGTATTTGTTTAGGGCCTTTTTAATTTTATGATTAGTAAGAGTTTATATTAATAACAATTTGTTTGGGTTTACTTCATTAATATTAAAATACTTAATTAAAATGCTTAGTAAAGTAGTAAAGTACTTAGTGTAACAATACGAAAGGTATTATTCCTAAAAGAATAGAGAAGAATAATAAGAATATTTCAGAGTAGAAGACACTTTTTATAACATAACCATTAGGAGTTGCTCTGCCATTTAGGAATACACGTTCTATTACCCAAAACATCACACTTCCTAAAAGGATTATGCTAATTAAAGGAATTAAACCGAATAGGCCAAATGCTGTAAATACTGCTCCAAATATTAATATATCAGCTATAAAACCTATTGTAA
>JAJZMZ010000033.1 GCA_021848095.1 Microcaldota archaeon
TTAGTGATAAATCCTGGTCTCGGGAGAACAGTTGGTCATGAGTTAGTTCATTTAAGCGTAAATACCTCATTTGCAGCTATGGAAAAGCCAGAATATTGGAATATGCCTGATAAAAGTGGCTGGACAATAGGCCATGAGGCTGTAAGATCTCATATAGAAGTTTCTAAAAAATTACTTGAAGATGATAAAACTGAATTACTAAGTATTAAAGATAACTCTGGCTTAAGTGTAGGTAAAGCACTTTACATGGCACATAAATCTCATTTAACTGAACTAGAGTTAAATAAAATTGAAGATTGGTTAAAATCACCAAACAATACTATTAATCCAATAAAAGCAGCACAAAGAATAGAAGAACCTATAACTCCAAAAGAAGAAGTTATTCCTGTTGTACATATTCCTGTTGCACAATCTTCTGAAAGTGAAAAAGCAACACCTGAAATTATAAAAGTTGATGAAAACGAAGCACAAAGAAAAGAAATATTCGAAGAGTTAAATAATTTAATTAAAAAAGGAGGAGTTAATGCAGTTAGATCTTCAATAAGTGAAGATAAAATATTTGCCAGTTATTTGGTATCAAATAATGTTGGTTTAGATATTCCAGTAACCTCTAAAGGCAGAAAAGTTGCACACTATATAGCCGCAGTATATCCTGATTTAGCAATAAAATTAATATCAAATCATGAAACTGCAAATATTACTGTTGATAGTACTATGTGGTCAGTAGCTCATGAAGCTGTTTATTACAATAAGGACGCTGCACGATACGCAATGGATTATCCATCTGATTTATGGGGTATATCTGACATTGACGGAAAATCAGTAGGACATGTTGCAGTCAAGCGTTATGAAGATATAGCAATGTTGGCACTAGCACATACTAATTCTAAAAAATTACTTTCAGTAGAAGATGATCACAGAAGAACAGTAGCACACATAGGTTTGTACTGGTCAAGATTCTCAATAGGAGTTCTAGAAGATCCAGAATTATATAAAATGACTGATGATAGCAACAAACCTCTTATATTAGAAGCAGTAAGACTTCACAAAAGTTCGGCAGCAAAAGTTCAAAGATCTCCAAATAAGTATCTTTCAAACTTAGAACAACAACATGGCAAAGAGTTATTACACATACTCAAAGCTCAATTAATTTTGCATAAATAGTTTGTTTTAGTTTAAGATACCTAATTTTAAGCCAGGAGAGGGAATTGAACCCCCCTTCTCCGCTCTGCAGGCGGACGCATAGCCAATCTGCCATCCTGGCAATTAATATTTATATAAACTTTACAGTGATTTATCTTTATTTTTAGATAGGTATTTAAAGTATAAATATCTACATATTTAAATGGTGTGTAAATGAAACAAGCATTTGAAGTATTACCTAAAGACTTTGTATCTGGAACTTCTTATTTTAAACATAACGAAGAGTTAACATCAGCAATTCCTAAAATAACTAAAAATGGCGCAGTAGTTGTGATGAAAGATAAGGAATACTATGGAATTGTAGATGATAGAGCAGTATATCGTTCAACTCAAAAAATAAATAAGAGCACAAAAATAGGTTCATTTGCAGTTAAATTTCCACAGCTTGAAGATCAAACAAGTATTGACAAGGCAATTTATCTATTTTATACATCACAAGCAAAAGCACTTCCTTACATTTCAAATAAAAAAGTTTTAGGTATAGTAAAAAGAGAAACAATACTCAAGGCAATACTATCACTCCATTTAACATCTAAACTTCGTGTTAAGGATATAATGTCCTCACCAGTAATTGCAGTTGATACTTCTTCTTCGATATCTAACGCAAAAGCATTCATGCAAAAAAATAAGATAAACCGAGTTGTTGTAACATCAAATGGAAAAACTGATGGCATTTTAACTTATAGAGATATAGTAAAAAATACGATTGCAGTTCCTAAAAAACCTACAAAAGGATCAAAACCTACTAATATATCAAAAGCTTCTGTTGAATCTATATACTCACAAAATCCATTTACAATAAATTACAATGAAAGAGTAGATGATGCATTACGTTTGATGATAGAAAGAAATATTTCATCAATTTTGGTTAACAGAAGTGATAAAACTGTTGGTGTACTTACAACAAAAGATGTTCTCGAATCTCTTGTTAAAAGTTCTGGAATAATTTCAGATAACATAGTAATATTCGGTTTAGATACATATACCAAAGAATACGAATCTGAAATAAGAGATGAACTAGAAAAAATGTATGACAAGATAGAAAAATTCCATAAAATAAACGTTGAACATATATCTCTCAATGTCAAAAGACATAAAAGTAAAAACTATGAGTTACATATGAGAGTGTGGTTAGGAAAAAGAGGCGTCATATCTCATGGATTAACTGGTTTTTCACTAGATAAAACACTTTCTGAATTGATTAAAACAGTTTACGATACAATAAAAAAGAAAAAAGAAATAATCTATATGAAAAAAGAAACATTAGGAAGATATGATGAAGAATAAAAAAACATTAAAACTTCAATCAAGTTTTGAGTTATTGGTAACTCTTTCAATAGGTTTGGCGATACTACTCCCTATTGTAATTATTGCCTTTATTCAATTATCTAATGCTAATGTTTCTATAAGTTCAATACAATCACAACAAGCAGCATCAAAGTTAGCAAGTGTTGCTACAACAATAGCGTCACAAGGTCCTCCTGCAAAACAACTAGTACAAATACAGGTACCTCCAGATGTAGAAAATATCTATGTGGGAACTGAACAAAATGGTGTTGGGCATATAATAATATTTGTTGTTAGAGCTTCAAATGGTCCTAGTTATATAACGGAGTATACTCCAACTAATGTTAGCGGTAATTTAGGTGGCATAATAAATCCAGGAACATACTTAGTAAACTTAACTGATGAATCAACATGTCCCTCAAATCCTTCATTTAGTTGTGTTTTTATGACCCCTGTAGTTTGAAGATTTGATGTTATGACTTTAAAGATGCAAATAGCTTTGGAATTCATGATTCTTTTTGCATTTATAATGGTAATTTTTCTTTTTATGTTTGCATTAATTGCAACACAAAGAGGTTCAATATCTAATCAACAAACTTACTCTCAATTACAAGTAATAGCTCAAAATATCGCACAACAAATAAACTTTGCAGAGATTTCTGGAACTGGTTATAGTTACAATACTAGTCTTTACAGTACTATCGGAGTTCCAATATACAATATATCAATAACAAAAAGCGGAATAATAGTTGTTGATTCAAAAATCAATACACAAGTGATAAGTGGAATTGCTTATGCAAATTCAAATAATATAGAAACTCCATCTTATTTATCAAATAATACTATCTTTATACAAAACTATCTAGGTCAAATTTGTGTTGACGTTTCTTGTTATCAAATAAACAACTTGCCATCTAAAATATCCACTTCTTCGTCACAAGCAACATTGAATGGAAAGTCTGGTTATCTTGTAAATGCTACTGTTCTTAATACATCTGGTTCATATTCTTACAACTCTTTAATTGGTTTTTCTACAACAATAGGAAACTTTTCTAAGTATGCAGTTTCAACAAACTTTACTAATAAATATGGAACTGCAAATGTTTTTGTATCTAGAAATGGTCCTGGAGGTACTGCAATAGTACGTGCAACAGGTTTTTATGGCGGAAATGGAATGATTGAAAATCTAACTCAATGGTTTCCACTAAACTTAAACTCAGGAAATTATATTTATGATTTAAGTGGTTACAATGGTGTTGCTACTTTAGTAAACGCTTCTTGGGCTGAACCTAATTATGTAACAAACTTTCAAGGAAATAGCTACATAAAAATACCTTCGTTAACATTACCTTCATCTTTTTCAATGGGTCTTTGGGTTTATCCTTATGAATCTGCAAATGAAGTACTTTTTGGACAGAATAGTACAACATCGGGAAGTTTTTCAATAAGTACATTAAACTATAACTATAACAATCAATTCATGTTAGACATTCAAGGTTTTGGAAATGTCCTTTTTGGTTCCTATGTTCCTAATACTTGGTCATTCATAGGATTAAGTTATGATGGCTCAACAAAAAACATCTCTACTTATGAAAACGGAGTTCTTTTAACTTCAAATACAATCACACAAACACTTCCAACTTCTTTACCTATTTATCTAGGTTACTCTACACAAAATCCTGGATTTTCTTTCTTTACTGGTAAGTTATCAAACTTTCAATTATACGCAAGTAAGTTGTCTCCAGATCAAATGAATCAATTAACAAACTTTGGCATTGAAACTCCTCCTACTACATCTGTAAATAGTATCATTTGGATGCCCATGGACGGCGATTTGAATAATTATGCGGGAAGTAATTACAATATTTTTACATCTGGTTCAGTAGGTTTTTCAAGTCCTAATCTAAACACAAATACAAATACAAATCAAAGTGGTATTCTTACTGCATCATTTAATGGAATAGACTCATCAATAAATTTAACTGATCCTTCTTACGGCTTAGTTAACTCTGGAGTTAAATATCCATTATCAATGAGTATATGGTTCAAGCTTAACTCTCAACAAAGTACACAACCACTAATAGGTACTTATTCTAACGCATTCTTTTGCGGGTTTAATTTATACTTACAAAACTCAAATACGATATTATTTTCAAATAACTGCGGCTCTTCATTTTCCTTCCCGCAACAAGTATCAAATAATCGATGGTATAATTTAGTTTTAACAAATAATATATCTTCTCCTTATGACACAAATGTTTACTTAAACGGAGTTTTAATTAAAAACATAGACTTCAATCTTCTTGGTACTACTGGCTGGAGCAAACTATTAATTGGTAATTATCCTGGAAGTAGTCTTAACGGAGAGTTGTCAAATGTACAAATATATAATACAACATTGTCTCCTTCATCTGTTGCAAAATTATATCAAGATGGAAAAGCATCAATACCTATTTACAACAATATAACGGCTTGGTTGCCTCTTGATGGAACTCCAAATGATTACTCTTTTAATGGAAGTATTATATCTTCAAATATTGCTTATGTATCAACTTCATCAAAACCAAATGTTGATTCATACTCATTGAACGGTTATGGTTTATTATTCAACGGCAATGGAGCTGCAACTAGCTCTTCAAATGCAATTGTCGGTACAAACTCCTTTACAATAAATCAATGGATTTACGCATATCCTTCTGTTCGTTCAATATCCTGGATATCTTTATACAGCTCATCAACATCTACATTTGGTTTAAGTCTAGATAAACAATCTTCATCAAATGACTTAATGTTGAACTTCTCATTAACTACTGGTGGAAATGCATATCTCGATACAGGTGGCAATATACCTACATATACATGGACACAAATAACCGGAGTTTATAATGGAAAAAATCTAACTACATATATAAATGGACAAGAAGATTCTGTATTGAAAAGTGTAACCCCTACAATTTCAAACACAGTAACCTCATTTAATTTCGGCGGTGACAATTCAAATAATTATCCAAATGATTACAACGGCATAATTGCAGATTCATCTCTTTTCAAATCTCCATTAAATGCAACACAAGTTTATACGTTGTACAAATTAGGGATGCCAAAGAGTTCGATACAAAAACTTCCTATAAGTTGATATTTATGAAAGCACAATTTTGGTCTTTTGACGCTGTCTTCGGAATAATCCTTTTTATATTCGGGTTAATTATACTAACTTATGCTTGGATAACAATAAGCAATGGTTATTCCTCTGTAACATCAAATAACGCAGGATCAATGCAATCTGAGCTAACAAAACTTAATTATTTAATTTTTTATCCTGGGACTCCTAGTAACTGGAACTCTGTAATAAATGTTTCAAATGCAACAACATGGTCAGGGATATCTGCTGGTTTTGGTAAATTATCAACTCCAAATGAGTTATCTGAAAGTAAATTATTATCCTTTTTAGCAATGTCAAATGCAAATTACTCATTAACAAAAGAAACATTAGGAATTTCTTATGATTATTACATAAATATTTCTTCTAAAAACTTTAATTTAGACATAGGAAAGAATCCCATACCTTTAAGTCCAACTTCAATAAATGTTGTTTCAGAGCCTGTAATAATCAATGGTTATCCAGCAAAACTAACATTAGAAGTATGGACAAATACTACATTTGGAATAGAGTAAACTGAACAAGAAATAGAACAATTAGAAAGGAAAAAGAACAAGAAATAGAACATTAATAGAACAACAATGAACACATTAAGACTACAAAAAGGAACTTAGAAAGGAAATAGAACAAGAAATAGAACAATTAGAAAGGAAATCGAACAATTAAAAATAGAAATAGAACAAAAAATAGAACATACAAATAGAACAGTTCAATGAAAGTATAGTTACTATTAATCTGTTTTTTAAAAAATTAAAAACTAAAGAAATATAATAAAGATAAAATATGCTCTAACTATTTTAAAATAAAAAATAAATGTAGCTTATAAATTAAAATTAAATTAACTAAGCTGCACCTATGTTGCTAAACATTCCTCCTAGTGCAATAGACACTACAAAGAATATAACTAATCCTATTAAAATAAAGATTGGAAGGTACTTCAGACCTTTTATTGCTGCTCCATTAGATATTCCAGATACTATAAAGGCACTTATACCGCTTATTAATATTATTGCTATTAATGAGAAAAGATTATACTCAGAAGGTTGTATTGTTGGTGGGTGTGGCTTAAGAAACGAAACGCTACTAACTTGTGTTATGGAACTTAAACCATTTGGGTTTTGCTGTAATATCCCGCTCCATATTGTATCTGTAATTCCAATCATCTTATTGGTTAATGCATAAAGTACAGGCGCACCAATAACTGATGCAAAAATTATGAATATTGTATACATCAAAAGCTGACTTCCTATTTCCTTTTGTATTATTTGCTGATTTCTCAAATCTTTTGATATTTGATTAAGTATATCTGCTAAACCTCCTCCATATCTTAACGCTTCGCTCATCATTCTTGTTGTTCTTTTTAACTGTAATGACCTGTATCTATTTGATAAATTCAATAGAGCATTAGTCATAGTTTCTCCAAAGTAAAGCTGCTTTGCCATTAACAATACATCGTCTTTAAAGTACTTGAAATCAGGTCTAGCTGCTGATATTAATGCTTTATCTAATGAAACTCCGCTTCTCATGTTCGCTGAAGCTATCTGCAAATAATCTGGCAAAAGATCTTCTATGAAGGTTTTTCTTTTATCAATTATATATTCTAATATTGCGTATAAACTAAACTCAAAACCTCCTGCACCTAATATTCCAACAATGGCTGAAATTCCAGGATTAAAACCTTCTATAAGTAGTGAAAAGAATGATAAGAAAATAAGTATTCCGAATCCTCCTAAAATTGCTATTTTGAAGAACTTGTTTACACTCATCTTTATTCCAGATAAGTCTAACTCATCCGAGACAAACCTTACCAGGTTTCTTGATACCAACCTTTCAAAACTTATTGCCATTTCAAACTCATCTACATACTAAATGATGGTCTTGAACTCTTAATCAAGTTCAAAAATATTAACTGTATACCTACTATAAACACTAATGTTATTATTAATGTCGTAGTGTCTATTGTTATCAAACTTATAAACGTTGTCATTATTGCAGCTACGGCAATTCCCATACTAGGGAAGATTACTCCAAAGATCATATAAAACATAGCAAGAGCATTAAGTCTTTGACCATATCTTCTTAACTCAATCACTCTTTCTTGCATTATGTCGTCTATAACTCCCTGTAATGATGTTGTAATATCTGCACCAACTCTTATGCTTATACTCGCCTGAAGCATAATTCTTTTGAATGTTTTTGAGTAGCTTTTACTGCTTACATCTTCTATTGCTTGTTCAACAGGCATACCTAACTGTGCAAGAGAAACTATCTTACTGAATTCATGACTGGCCCAACCGTAACCCGTACTTATAGAAGTCATAGCATTAAAGAGTGGCATTCCAGATCTCATGCTTATTACCATATCTCTTGTCGCAAATAGAATATCTTTGTCTATTTCTTTACCTATCTTTTTTCCCCTTGCTAATGGATAATTTATGAAATTATTAAAGAAAACATTGTACATAGCAATTAAACTTACTCCTGCTATTATTACTGATCCTATTGGACTTACATGTAATTTTAACATTATTGCAAGAATTAACACCGCTACTACTATTGATATAATTATAGAGAAAAAGACCATTCTTTTTATGAAATCATAAGGCGTTCCTTTAAAGTTAATATCTCTTAATGATGCTTCTAATCCTTTTTTATTTATCAAAATTCTTGTTATATATCTGCTCCTACTTTTATTACTTTTATTTGTTTTATTGTTTTCATCTTTTGTAGCGTCGTTTTGTTTTGTATTTTGTGTAGTATTTTGATTAGCTTGAGTTGTATTCTGTGTATTAGTAGTTTGTGTAACATTATTCTGTACATTATTGTTATTTGGGGTATCTGGTGCTTTTTTATTGTCATATATTGGTTTTGATTTTATTTTAAAAAATCCAATTTTTTTACTTTTTGTAAAACCTACTGGCTTCTGATTTTGTTGAGAACTTTCATTTACATTAGGATCT
>JAJZMZ010000010.1 GCA_021848095.1 Microcaldota archaeon
AATAAATAAGCGAGCGGGGGTGGCAGAGTTTGGTCAAATGCGCAGGACCGAGGCTCCTGTAGCTTTAGAGCTTGCGTGAGTTCAAATCTCACCCCCCGCAAGAAGTATGTGATACAATGAAAATAGAAAAAGATGCAACAAAAAAATGGATAGCTGCATTGGAAAAATCCAAAGAAAGCGGAAAGAATGTTAATTTATCAAGAAGTGCTATCTTTAGAGCTGAAAAGCCTAGAAGACAAAGAGCCAAAGTAACACTTTTAAAGTTAGAAAAGTATGCAAAGGATAATGACAACATAATAATACCAGGAAAGGTATTAGGAACAGGAAAGATAACAAAAAAATTCAATATCTCAGCAGTAGAGTACTCAAAAAGTTCATTAGAAAAATTACAAGCAGCTGGATGCAAGATAGTTGATGTTGAAAGTATAATGAAAAATAATAATGTAAGAATGATAGTGTGATAATAATGAGTGAATATTCAATTAATGGAGACGGAGTAATTCTTGGAAGATTAGCAAGTAAATCTGCAAAGCTCCTTCTTGAAGGAAATCAAGTAAATATATTTAATGCAGAAAAAGTAGTAATGAGTGGCCACTTAAAGGACATAGTTTTAAAGTACAAGGTAAAGGTAGAGTTAAAAGATAAGGCAAACCCAGAACACTCTCCTTATGTTTCAAGAAGACCTGATCTTTTTGTCAAAAGAGTAGTAAGAGGTATGTTACCATACAGACAACCAAAAGGGAAAAATGCATTTAAAAATCTTAAAGTGTACATGGGAGTTCCAGAAGGAATGACCGAGTCACCAAAGATGGATATTAAAAGGGGTGAAGAGGTTTACGAAAATCTCATTACAATAAAAACCCTTTCAGAAAAATTAGGATATAAGTGATACTATGCCAGAAGATATAACAGTACAAAAAAATACTGATGCTCCAAAAGGAGTCAAAGAGTTAGATAAAGAGTTAAGTGTATTTAATCAAGAAACACAGCCGGTTGTAGAAGCAACAAAACAGGGCAAAAAAACAACAACAAGAAAAACTTCTAGAAAAGCAAAAACCTCAACAAAAGTATTTGTAGAAAGAGCAAAGAGAAAAGAAGCAATTGCACGTGCAAGTATTTATGGAAAGGGTTCAGGAGAGATTTACTTAAATGGTGTAGATATAAAAACAATAAAACCAAAGGAAATAAAAGAGATAGTTTTAGAACCTTTGAATATAGCACCAGCAGCAATGGAGTTGGCATTAAAATCAAAAATAAAAATAAATGTTCATGGAGGAGGCGTAAGCGGAAGGGCTCAAGCAGCAAGAAATGCACTTGCAAAAGCAATAATTAAAGCCTCTGGAAGTGATGAATTAAAACATATATTTATGCAGTATGATAGGAACATTCTTGTCGATGACTACAGAAGAGTAGAGCCTAAGAAGTACAAAGGACCAAAGGCAAGAGCAAGATTCCAGAAATCATACAGATAATTAGTTGATATCTATGATGATCCCAGTAAGATGTTTTTCATGTGGTCAGGTAATTGCTGACAAATGGGAAGAGTACGACAGAAGAGTTAATAAAAACAAGGAAAGTTCAAGAACTGTTCTTGATGAGATGAAGATAACAAGATACTGTTGTAGAAGAATGTTAATAGGTCACGTAGATCTCATAGATGACATAATGAATTATAGTAGAAAATAATTAAAAACATATAAATAACATGATGAGTAATAATTAAAACCGAAGGGGTCGTCTGCTAGTTTGGTTAGGCTTTGTGCTTAGGGAGCATAAGACCCGAGTTCAAAAAGAAATTGAAAATCTCGGCGACCCCAATTCGTAAAAAAATAAATATTGGTGAATTAATGACTGAAGAACAAATGCTTGTAGATCAAAATGAATACTTAGAAGTAGGAATACATATAGGTACAAAAGTAAGAACACCTGGAATGAATAAATACATTTACAAGGTAAGAGAGGATGGATTATACTTACTTGACTTAGCCACTATTGATAAAAGAATAAAGATGGCAGCACAGATGTTAGCTAGATACAGTCCAAAAGAGATAGTAGTAACAGCATCAAGAATATACTCAATAACAGCTGCAACTAAGTTTTCAGAAATAACAGGAATACAGTTAATTACAGGAAGAGTTATGCCAGGATTATTTACAAATCCAAACAGAGAAGACTTCATAGAACCAGAAATAGTTTTAATTAGCGATAACAGAAACGAAAGACAAGCAATAAAAGAAGCAAGTAAAACAAATGTTCCAACAATTGCATTGTGTGACACAGATAACTGGATAAAGTTTGTAGATTTAGTTATACCTTGCAACAATAAAGGAAGAAGATCACTTTCATTAATATACTTCTTATTAGCTAGAGAGTTCTTAAAAGAGAAAGGATTAATAAAGAGTAATGAAGAATTTAATTATAAAGTCTCTGACTTTGAAGCAAAGGTCGAGATGAAGGCGAAATAATTGAATTTATGGAAAAAGCAGATGAAAGGACAAGCAGCCATGGACTTCATGGCTTCTTACGGATTAGCTTTGATTATAATAATTGTCGCGGTTGCTCTTATTTACATAATAGGTAACTCAAATAACAATGTATTTCAACCTAGTTGTGTTTCTTATTCTGGTTTTTCCTGTGGTGCTTTTTTCATTAACAATTCAGGAATATTGAATATAAACATAGCTCAAAATACAGGAGCTGATCTTTTAATTAAAGGTATTGCTTGCTCAACAACTCCATCAAGCGCAGGAGATTTTCCGGAGTATGGAAATACAGGAGTTTATAACAGCATTTATTATTATCCAAATGCAGATCTTGCTAACGGAATAAATGTGAATACAGGAAGCTCAGTAACATTAGAACTTTATTGTTATAATGCACAAGGAGTTGCAACTCAAGCGTTGCAAGGAACTCAGTTTTCAGGATATGTTTGGATAAACTACTCAGTAATTGGAACCGATCAAAACGAGACATCACTTATGGCATCATTAACAGCTATATATACAAAATAATTAAATTAGAAAAGAATACTACTTTAAAAAACACAGATATATAAATTTAACGAGATAATAATAGAGCATTTATTTGGTGAAGTAATGAACATGAATCACGAAAGGCCTTTTGATTTATTGAACAAGGCAATAGGTCAGCAAGTATTAATAAGATTGAAAAACGGAAGTGACATTAGAGGTAAAGTACAGTCCTTTGACGTACATATGAACATTGTTCTTGAAGGTGCTGAAGAGCTAGACGATGGTGGCAGCACTAAGACAAAGTTGGGAGTGATTCTTCTAAGAGGAGGAAATATACTATTTATATCTCCAGCTTAATCGGATTACAAAAAGAAACATTTATTATGGGCTCCTGGCGCAACGGTAGCGCGCCTGCATGGCATGCAGGAGGTTGCGGGTTCAAAATGAATTTTTATCATGAAATTCCCGCGGAGTCCATAATTTAATTTATTTTATTTGTTTAAATCTAATGCTATGTCCTTAATAGTTTCATTAATTGATGTGTTATTGTAAAGCATTGACATTATAACTAATGTGTTATTTTTCTTTCCTATCATTGTGAAAAGATTAGCAGTAGAGTTAATTTTTTGATTCGTATAAAAAAATGTTAGAGGCCCTGCAGTACCGTTTGTTACCTTTAATCTATTTAATTGATGTGACATATCAAAATGCACTATTGAAAATACAGAGCTTGAGTTTGTTCTGTTTATTATTAACTCTTGATAATAATATTTAGGATTATAAAACTCTGAAACATATGCAGTGTTGTTTCCTAAAAGCATTGAGATGTAAGAACCTGAAGAAACATTGAACTGTTGGGAGTTAGAGGTAAAAGATGTATAAGTACCGCCTCCTAAAAGAGCTTGTGATTGTGATTCAGAAATAAGCTGAGCACTTGATTGTGCAGAAGAAGAAATAATTACATATATAATGAATACAATAAAAACAATTAAAAGAAAAAAAGTGAATAAAACAGACAAGATGTGTTTTTTCATTGGAGATGTATTAGATTTAAAGTTGTTCTGTAAAATGTTGTCAGTATCGTAGGGTAACCTAGTGTTACTAACATCTTGCTGTTGATCCAAGGTTTACGCCTTTCCTTTGATATCTTTTGTCTTCTCCATAAATTCTTTTTTTGATATCTCTCCTTTTGCGTATCTGTTTTTTAATATCAACATAGGATCTACTGTTGAGTCGTGATAGCCGGTTTTAGACATTAAAACAAGAAGCATTCCCCACATTATTATCAATAATATTATCATTACTAATGTGACAACTGGTATGTTTGAATAGCTGTAAGTTGCAGGAACATAAAGAAATGTTATTATTGCTACAAAACCAACTATTATAAAAGCAGCTACAATTATGCTACTTAAAATTTTATTGTGCATATGTTTCATAAAATCTCCTTGATATAGATACACAAGAGAATATATAATAAAGTATCTTTTGCGTATTTAATGTATTATTTTTAAAGTATTTTAAAATCTTCTAACTTTTTGTTGAAATAAACAAAGATTTATATATTTATTCCAACATAATATACATATATGGCAAGTATAGAAAGGATAGTAATAAAATCAATAAGCAAACCTCAAAAAGAGGACATAGATCACTTGTCAATGTGGTTTTGCGAGGTCTTCGATTTAGGAAATAGAGAGGATGAGATAGAACCAGGAATTTTAAAGGTAATGATTATTAGAAGTAACTCTGGAAAAGGAGTTACGAGCAAAGAGCTTAACAAAGAGTTAGACATTCCGAGAAGTACAGTTATTTATCACTTAAATAGATTTATCGATGTTGGATTGATTATAAGAAAGGGTAGACAGTATTACTTAAGATCGGATGATCTCGCAAGCACCATAGAGGATATACAAGCAGAGATGTTTCGTGAGTTTAATAGAGTAATTGATTTTGCACAAAGAATGGATAATATATTAGAGGTAGGTATTAATGGCCGAGGAAAAGAAAGAAAAAGAAGAGAAAAATACTGAAAATGAAGAAGAAAAAATTCAAACAGCAGAAGCAGAAGAAAAGCAACAAAACAAAAAAGAAAAAGCTAATGATGAAGTTAAAGAAAAGAAAGACGACGATTTAAAAGATAGATTACTTAGATTAGCTGCAGAGTTTGACAATTATAAAAAAAGAACGAACAAAGATATTGAAAATGCAAAAAGTTTAGGAAAGGCAGAGTTTGCAAGTAAAATACTTCCAATACTGGATGAGTTTGAACTTGCAATAGAGTCAATGAAGATGAATAATGAAGGAGAAAAAGGAGTTGCAATGGTGTTTTCAAACTTCTTAGAGGTTTTGAAAAAAGAAGGAATTAAATTAATAGATACAACTGGGAAGTTTGATCCATATAAACACGAAATAATGTTAAGCAAAAATAGCGATAATGAAGAAGGAACAATAATCCAAGTTGTAAGAAAAGGTTACATGTTAAATAATATGATGTTGAGACCCGCTTCGGTAATTGTATCGAACGGAGAAAAAGAAAAAAAAGGTGAATGAATATGAAAATAATAGGAATAGACTTAGGTACATCAAACTCAGCGGCAGCTGTTTTGGAGGGAGGTAGACCGGTGTTAATACCAAGTGCAGAAGGTACATCACTTTATGGAAAATCATTTCCAAGTTATGTTGCTTTTACAAAAGACGGACAGAGATTGATAGGAGAACCAGCAAAAAGACAAGCTGTTGCAAACCCTGATGGAACATTAAATGCATTTAAAAGAAAGATGGGGACTAACTTCAAGTATAAAATACTTGGAAAGGAGTATACACCACAAGAACTTTCTGCAATGGTTCTTCAGAAGATAAAAAGTGATGCTGAGTCATTTTTAGGAGAAGAAGTAAAGAAAGCAGTTATAACAGTTCCAGCTTATTTTGACGACAATCAAAGACAAGCTACAAAAGATGCAGGAGAGATTGCAGGATTAGAGGTAGTTAGATTAGTTAACGAACCAACTGCAGCTGCATTAGCTTATGGTTTGGACAAAGGCGGAAGCGATATGAAGATAATTGTCTATGACTTCGGTGGAGGTACACTAGACGTAACTGTAATGGACTTTGGAAAAGGAGTTTTCGAGGTTAAATCAACTAGTGGTGATACATCATTAGGAGGAACTGATATGGACAATGCCTTGGTAAAGTTCTTGTCTGACGAAGTAATGAAAAAAGGAGTAGATATAACAAAGGATAGCCAAGCCACTCAAAGAATAAGAGAAGCAGCTGAGAAAGCTAAGATTGAGTTATCAACAACACTAACTAGTGAGATAAATCTTCCATTCTTAACTATGGGACCAGGAAATGCACCTATACACTTCACTTACAGTATGACTAGGGCTAAGCTAGAAGAGATAGTCTTGCCTATAGTTGAAAAGACAACTAAACCTGTTATGCAAGCATTGAAGGATGCAAAGCTTGAGCCTAAAGATATTGATAAGGTAATACTAGTAGGAGGGCCTACAAGAATGCCTATAGTTCAAAGATATGTTGAACAGCTACTAGGTAAAAAGATAGAACGTGGAGTCGATCCTATGGAAGCTGTAGCTTTCGGCGCAGCTGTACAAGCTGGAGTTCTAACTGGAGAAGTTAAAGACATAGTACTTCTAGATGTAACACCATTGAGTTTAGGTCTTGAAACATATGGAGGAGTTACTACGACATTAATAGAAAGAAACACAACAATTCCAATAAAAAAATCTCAAGTGTTCACTACAGCAGATGATAATCAAACAACCGTAGATGTACATATTTTGCAAGGAGAAAGAAAACTTGCAAAGGACAATGTTGAGTTAGGAAGATTCCAGTTAACAGGAATTCCACCTGCACCAAGAGGTGTACCGCAAATAGAAGTTACCTTCGATATTGATGCAAATGGAATAATACATGTTACAGCAAAAGACAAAGCAACTGGAAAAGAACAAAAAATGCAGGTAGTAGCTAAGAACAAAATGAGTCGTGAAGATATAGAGAAGAAGGTAAAAGAAGCTGAGCAGTTTGCTGAGCAAGATAAAGAAACCTTTGAAAAGATTGAGATAAAAAACAACGCAGAGTCGTTATCTTACACAACCGAAAAGACACTCAAAGAATATAAAGATAAAATACCAAAAGAACTTTACGAAGAAATAGACAAAGCAAACGGAGAGTTAAAAGAAACATTAAAAGGAGAGGACACATCTGCAATGAAGTCCAAATCTGATGCATTGAATCAACTATTGCAAAAAATAGGAGAAAGCATGTACAAAGATAATCAAGGACAAGGACCGGAAGGTGCAGAAGGTCCAACAGGTCAGGGTTCAGAAGGACCGGGCACTGGACCAGATCCAGACAACACAGTAAATGCAGACTATAAGGTAGAAAAATGAGTGATGATTTTTATAATATACTAGGAGTAAGCAAAACAGCTTCGCAGGATGAGATTAAAAAAGCATATAGAGAGCTTGCTCTGAAGTATCACCCAGATAGAAATAGCGGAAAAGATGCCGAGGAAAAATTCAAAAAAATAAATGAGGCTTACGCAGTATTGGGTAATGAAGATAAAAGAAAACAGTACGATGCATATGGCCCTGAAAGGTTTAATCAACAGTACAGTGAAGAAGATATCTTTAGAGGCTTTAACATTAATGATATCTTCAAGGACATGGGCTTCAACATTGATTTTGGCAATGGAAGATTCTCTTATGGTGA
>JAJZMZ010000014.1 GCA_021848095.1 Microcaldota archaeon
GTTCATAAAGAACGGAGATGTCGCAATAGTTAAGATAAAACCAACAAAAGCAACAGTAGTAGAAAAGTTCAGCGAGTTCCCACAATTAGGAAGATTTGCAATAAGAGATATGGGTCAAACAGTAGCAGCAGGAGTAGTATTAGAAGTAGTAAAGAAACAATGAAGTGAATAAATGCCAGTTGCAAAAATTAAATTGATAAGCAGAAATAAAAAAGACGCAAGAGATATTGCAAAACAAATAATAGAGATTGCAAAGGTCTCAGGCGTTAAATACAAAGGACCAATACCACTTCCAACAAAAGTAATGGACATATCTACAAGAAAAACACCTTGTGGAGACGGTTCACACACTTTTGAACACTGGCAAATGAGAATTCACAAATGGATTGTACAAATAGACGGAAGCGAACAAGCATTAAGACAAGTAATGAGAATACTAGTTCCAGACACAGTCCAAATAGAAATGTCTCTTAGTTAATTTTATTTTTTAAGATTTTTATCTTATTTTCTTTTCCTTTTTAATAATTTAATAGTTTAATACTTACGTTTAGTTTTACTTAGTTTATTTTGTATATGAAGTACGTATATGAGTAATAGATAGATTTTTAATAAAATGCCAATAAATATTACTGGTGCTGTAATAGCTGGCGACAAACAACATTTCTCCTGGATGAGTACAATTATCCCCATAACCGCAGTTAGTAGTGGATTGAGCTTGTTCATGCCTTTATTTATTTTATACCTAGGAGGAAATGTATTTGATGTAGGTATTGCTTTTGCTGTTTACAATCTAGTCAGTATACCATCATCGCTATTCTGGGGAAAGATAACCGATAGATACGGAAGGGTTAAGCCATTCATAATGCTTTCAGTGATATTTACACTTCCCTTATTGTTCGTTTACCACTTATTCTCTAGCTTGACTAATGCTTACTTCTTTTATGGAATCTTTGCTGTTATAGCTACGGCTTCATCACCAGCTATGAATATACTAGTTATGGGAACTAAAAGAAGCAACTCCTTACCTAAGTACTTCAGCAGATACAGCATATTCAGTTTACTAGGTTCAGTCATGGCTTATGTTTTTGGATATTTTGTAGCTACAAAAGACTTAACAACATACTTATTCATTTTAATTTTCTTTAATGTAGTATCAATATTTTTAGCTTATATTTTGATAAAGGATCAAGTACGTTTAATAGAAATGAAAAAAGTCAAGAAGGTAAGCTCTGTTTTCCCTATTTTAAATATGCTTACTTCTTTGCCAAATCTTATGATAAATGTAGTAACGATAAAAAGAATTCATAACACAATTAAAAAAATACAGAAGCGTGATGTTTACATGTTGTTAATAGCTATTGCTTTTTTCAACTTAGGATTTTACATCTTTAATACAGCGTATGTTCCTTATCTAAATTTGAAAGGTTTGAGTTTTAATGATATTTTCTTAATTAATGGAGCTAATGCAGTTGCACAGATAGTAGTATTTTTGTATATAATAAAAATTAGAAGAGGTATAAAACCTGGAAGAGTCTATATGACAGGAATAACGTATAGGAGTATAAGTTACTTGATAGCTGCTGTTGCGATATTTGTCCCTATGGCCTTCTTATCTGTAAATATAATTGCATATGCCATAGCAGGATTTGCATATGCTGTTTGGAACCTTTCTTCTTCAGTATTACTTTACGACCTTGTACGTGGAAAAGATGAAGGTTACTTTATAGGAATTTGGACCGGTTTGTTAGGAGGCTCTGCAGTCATAGGTGCATTGGTTTCTGGTTTATTCGTATTTTCAATAGGATATCAAATGACATTTGTAATTGCAACAATTGCAACTGTTCTTTCCGGAGGTATATTCCATGGTAGTAAACTTATAGTAAATAAAACTCCTAAAAAGAAATAGATATGTTCTCTAATAAAATAATAATGATGATTCTATGATAATAGATGGACATGCACATTTTTTTAATAAGAAAACATTCGGAAGTAACTTTCCTAAAAATTTAAAGATGACAGAAGCAATGAAAAAGATGGCAAGCACCATGGACCATACTATGGAGGAAAATAGAGACGCTTGGATAAAGGCAATGGATAAAGAAGGTATAGAAAAAACAGTTTTTATGTCAACATCAACATTAAATGAGGAGTTTACTTCTTTTATTAACTCAAGTGATCGTCTTGTTGGTTTTGCAACATTAAATCCAGAACTTCCTAATGCAGTAGAAACAGTAAAAAAAGAGTTAGAAAATGGAATGCAAGGAGTCAAGCTATATGCAACAAATGGACAGTACAATATAGGTTCAGATAAAACCTTTCCTTTTTATGAATACTGTGAAAATAATCAGATACCAATAACTATACACTCAGGAGTAACAATAGGTCCCACTGCGGATTTATTTACTGGAAATCCCGTACATATATCAAGAGTTCTTAGTGCATTTCCTGAATTAAGAGTATTGATGGCACATTTTGGAGCTGGTTATTTTAGAGAGGTTTTGATGCTCAAGTATAAAAGAGAAAATCTTTATGTTGAAACGTCAGGAACAAATAACTGGATACCTTTTCAAGATAACTTCCATACATTAAAAGATGTTTTTAAAAAATCGATAGATATCTTTACTCCCGATAGAATTGTTTTTGGTACAGATACAAGAATATTCCCAGATGGATATAGAACAGGAATACTAAACGAACAACAAAAAATACTTGATGAATTAAATGTTTCTTCACAAGATAAAGAAAAAATTATGTATGGAAATATGGCTAAGTTATTAGCTAAATAATAAGTGATAATATATCCTTCAAAAGAACAAAAGAAAATTTTACTTGCTATAATTGTGGTATTGAAGTTAATGGAAATGGATACACAGACCATTGTCCAAATTGTTTATATGGAAAGCATGTTGACATTAGCCCAGGAGATAGAAAAAATACCTGCCAAGGTACTTTAAAGCCAACATCAACCGTTTATAAAAATGGTAGTATGATTATTTTTTATAAATGCCAGAAATGTAATGAAGTTAAAAACTTTAAAGCTGGAAAAGACGACAATCAAGAAGTATTAGAATTACTCTTGAGTAGTAAATAACTTAATGATTAGAAAGGTTTAAATTAATCTATTCAATAAAGTATAATGATTTTTTTGGAACTTAACGAGGCAGAACTTATACAAAGAGAGTTGACTTTACGTGATCTTAGAGTTAGTAAAGAAGTTTTACAAACAAAAAGAGCATCAGCAAGATGGCTTGCTTTGACATTAGGAATAATTAATCCTGGTGAGTCACGATTAAGTGCTGTTGCAGTTTTAGACTCAATGGTATACTTTCAATTCGTTAAAAAACAAGACCCAACAGTAAGAGATATGACAGAATACATAAATCAGTACTGGGAGCCAATAAATGAAAAAACATTAAGATATCATTTATTGCGTATGAAGAGAATGGGTTATATTGATAACGAGCAAAGTAAGTTTTATTTCAGACCGCCGAGCACTGGAGATCGTTTTGATCCTCATGTTTGGAGTAATGTGATGTTTGATTTTTTCTATAAAGAAATTTCTAAAAAGATAGGAGACGTAATAAACGACCTTAAAACTAAAGAAAATATGATGTGAAAAGTATGAAGACAAATACAATTTGGATAGTTGCAGCCATAGTTATTGCTGTTTTATTAATAGGAGTATTCTATTATAATTTTGTAAAGCCACCACAACAGATATCAGTAAACATAAAAATAAATTCTCAAAATACAACAATTTATCCTTATCAATTGATATACGCTACAGCAAATATAACAAATACTGGTAAAACTGCTTTTAAGGCCGTTCCTTTCGGAGTTATTTATAATGGAACTTTAGTTGATATTTACAACATATCGCTTCCTGCTGGAGAACATACAACAATTAACTTTACCAGAGAACCTACAGCAACAGGCAAGTATTCTTTAGAGGTAGTAATAGATCCAAATGGAGGAAGCGGAAGTATCTCAAATTCTTCTACAACAAAAACAACAACTTACTTTAATGTTATTTCGCCAGAAAAACCAAATCCTGCTGGAATACTTAGCAATAACAATACATATGAAAAATTGCAATTTGAAAATGGTGCTTCTTACATAGTAACAAGTTATTTGAACAATGAGTATGGTTTAAGCATATTTAGAGCTTCAGACATACCTTCAATTAATGCATTTTTAACTCCGGTATTAAATCTTACATACTCTTACATTAAAAACATTTACTCAGCAGAAGCTATTTACAAAAACAATACTGTTTATTCGTCATGGATTCAAGGTCCTTTAACTCAAAACTTATTTTATCAAGCTGGAAAGGGAGCTAATCTTACAGTAATGAATAAAACAACAAAACAAAATGATAATGTTGCTTACGTACAACTAGATAAAAATACTACTATGTGTAGTTGGTATCAAAACGGTTGGACAAAATCTTTAGCAATAATGGGAACAGAAAACTGTGATGTTTACCTTAATGAAAGTAATTATAACAACACCCCAACATTTGGAAGTGGAAATATTTTACCTTATTTAGGAAGTAATGATATGATACAAAATATATCATTTAAATCAATTCCAGGAGAAGGATATGGAAAGTTGTTCTTTATTAATCAATCATTTATTTTTGAGTCTGAACTACCTAATTTAGGAGGAAGCCCAGTGTGTTATGGATTAATAAATACAGTAAATAATGTAAGTTATTGTAGCACTTATTTCTTCAAGAATAATAACAACACAATAGGACCTATCTCATTGGTTAACACAAAAGCATACATAGGAAATTATAACCTTTCAGTGATTTCTTTAATAAACACAACATCTGCACTGCAACAAACCGTTAAAAATATAGAAATTTTGCAAGGAATTAAGTATAATGGAATTTCAGAAAACTTTTCTTCTGGATTAAAGAGTAATTGCGTATTTAACGCGAGTATTTCATGTAATAACCCAACATTTGGAACGAATGGTTTGACAATGCAACTTAAGGATTTAACAAATCAAACACTTAAAATAAATAAACTTGCTTGTTACAGTTTAGGAAATCCAGAGTTTGTAGTAATTAATAGAACATTAGTTAGTCAAATATCAAGCAACGTAACTGTACCTTGTTATGATAATGGAAATACAATAAACGGAGTAGCACTAGGACTTTATGTCAATATGATAATGAATTATACAATATCAAACAAAAGTTATACTGCACTCGGAAAGGCACAAGTAGTTTGATCTTATGAGTGATGTTTACTCTTTCTTTTTAGAAAAAGTAGGCAAATTTACAGACATACAAGAACGTTCAATAAAAGAAATTGAAAATGACAATAACTGTTTAATTGTAGCTCCAACGGGTAGTGGAAAAACTGAAGCTGCTCTTTTACCTATTTTAAATAAAATACACAATGAGAAAACAAAATCTATTTCTGCAATATACATAACACCATTGAGAGCTCTAAACAGAGATCTTATGAAAAGGATAGAGATAATTTGCAAACATTTTCAAATAACAGTAGGAGTGAGACACGGAGATACAAGTAAAGCAGAAAGAGAAAAACAGGCAAGAGAACCTCCAAATATAATTATAACAACACCAGAAAGTATGCAAAGTATGCTTTTATCTCCTAGATTAAGAGATGCGCTAAAAAATTTAAAGTATGTTATTGTAGATGAAGTTCACGAATTATATTACAATAAAAGAGGTGCGCAGCTAGCAGTTGCACTTGAAAGATATAAAGAAGTATCAAATAATTTTTTAAGAATAGGCATATCTGCAACAATAGGAAATTATGATGAAGCTGCAAAGTTTCTTTTCAATAATGCAAAACATAAAATAATTGCTTCGGATGTTGAAAAAAAGTTATCGATAAAAATAATGCTTCCTGAAATACAATTGCGAAAACATGAAGAGTTTAAATCAACATTTAGTCTTGATGATAAAGGAATGGCTCGTTTAGAAACAATAGAAGACATAATTAAAAAACATAATGCAACACTTGTTTTTGCAAATACTAGACAAACAGTAGAATACTTAGGAAGTAGGGTAATATATTTAGGCAGATTAGAAGGTTTTGATTGCGTAGGTGTACATCACAGTTCTTTGGATAAAAATGAAAGAATAGAGATTGAAAATAATTTCAAAGAAGGCAAGTTAAAATCCATAATTGCAACAAGCTCCCTTGAATTGGGAATAGATATAGGAAACATAGATGTTGTAGTACAGTATGGATCTCCAAGGCAATCAACAAGACTTTTGCAACGAGTAGGAAGAAGCGGACATAAAATAGGTTTAGTGTCTAATGGAATTATAATTACTTCTGGTCCTTTAGAAGCAATGGAATCATTAGCCGTAGTTATAAACTCAAAAAACAAAAAAATTGAAAAACATAGTATTGAAACTTTGCCGTTAGATGTTTTGGCAAATCAAATAACTGGAATTGCTCTCGAATATAGGAAAATAGAGATTAAAAAAATGTACGATATGATAAAAAGATCTTCTGTATTTTTTAATCTTGAATTTGATTTATTTAAAGAAGTATTATCGTTTATGTCTGAGATAAAGACAGTAGCTATAGAAAAAGATGTAGCCATAACAGGAATAAGAACAAGAAAGTATTTTATAGAAAATATCAGTGTTATACCTGACACCCCTAGATTTATAGTAAGACAAATATCTACAAATAAAATAATATCCACATTAGATGAAAAGTTTGTATTTAGTAACATAGAAGAGGGTTATTCATTCATAACTAAAGGTATACCTTGGAAAGTAATTAAAATAGAGGACAGTACAATATTTGTGGAAAAAAGTGAGGAGTTAGAAGCAGCAATACCTGATTGGATAGGTGAGGATCTTCCAGTTTCTGCAGAGATAGCAAGTGAGACGGTTTCATTATTCAAAAATATACAAAATGGAAAGAATATTTTAGAGAAAGATTGTCAAAATAGAGTAGAAGAGTTTATTAAAAAACAAAATAATTTTTTTGTTCCAGATATGGAAAATATTTTTATTGAAGAGTTAGAAGATTATTCAATAGTGTACATGTATTTAGGTACCTTAGCTAATGGGTTCTTTGCACGTGGAATAGCACAAATACTAAAAAATGAAAATATAGATGCATCAGTAAAAGCAACTGCATACTCAATAATAATTGAGTATAGATTTTCAACTAAAAAACCAGATTTACTAAATATAATTAAAAAATTAATGAGTTATAAAATAAATGAACAGGTTTTATCTGAATCAGATTTGTTTAGATATAAGTTTGTACAGGTATCAAAACTTTTTGGAATTGTTGATAAAAAAGCCACATTAACAAAAAATGTTACAAGAAAATTAATCGAATTTTATAAAAAAACAGTTATTTACAAAGAAACACTCAGAGACCTTGAAAAAAACTACATTGATTTCCCAACTGTTACTTCGTTTATTAAAAAGTATGAAAATAAGGAAATAAAAATAGGTTTCGTAAGTACAGGCTCTCCATTTTCAAAAGAAATATTACTTTCAGGACTAGGTTATGGAGATATAACAGCAATAGTTAATCCAGGA
>JAJZMZ010000034.1:0-29911 GCA_021848095.1 Microcaldota archaeon
CTTTATGGAAAAAAGATTATATCAACAGAAGGTAAAATTGTAGGGCACGTTAAAGGCTTGATGCTTAACTTTGAAGAAAGTTGTGTTTCACATTTATTAATAACAGAACCTGACATATTACTTAGAAGTAACGATCCAAGAAACGATTTAAGAAACGGAAGCATAGCTTATAAAAGAGTTAAAAAAGTATCAGAAAATATAGTAGTAGGAAAGTAATTCCTACTATCCTTATTCTTTTTTTATATTTTAAAATTTAAAAAAATAAATTAATCAGTACTTACTTCTTTTGTAAGTGAAGATCTCTTTTTAACAAGTACACGATATCCACAGTAAGGACAGTGTACTGTATTCTTTTCAAGTGTTTTTAATTCTTTTCCACAGTGCATGCATACATATGCCATTTAATCACTTTTTAATAGTTCTAAGCCATTTGGTAAGCTCTTTATGAAGAGTTGATTTAGATGTATCTATAATTCTTATATTCATGGTTGTTTTATACTCCTCTTCACTTAATGATAATATAGGTGTATATTTATCTACCTTTGCAAAATGAACCTCTAACCAGTGTATCTTACCTTTTAAGTAATCAGATACAATTTCATCGGTCATTGGTAATGAAGAAAAGCTAAATAGAATACCATTGCACCAGTATAAAGGCATAGTTCCTGAAGGAGTTACTCTTTCTCTTAATAAATCCTCTTTATCTACCTCTACAGTTTCGTGTATTATTAACTCATTTACTGGAGAAAATGTTATTCTAACCATAAAATCTAACTTCTACTTAATAGACGATTTGCAGTTTCACCGCTAGAGGTTTTCATAGTATATGCGCCTCCTGCGTAAGTTGCATTACAGTAACTACAATGCCATATTGCTACACTTGTCCTCTTTACAGCTTCTTTTCCGCAAACATCACATTTATACTTTGCATTTTTCTGTTTTAATACAGACTCTTCTCTTTTTCTTAAATTTACTCCGTATCTTATACTTTTATTGGCCACTCAATCACCAGTGTTGTTTTTTAATATTTGTCTTAATGTTTTTGATTTCTCAAATGTCACATCTATTAATTGATCTAAGTCTTTCATAGAAAATGAACCGCTCATTCCTTTTTGCATTGAACGAATAACTTCTTCATCATTTCCTATAGTTACTCTTGATTCTGCTAATGCTTCTTCATTTGCAGTAGGATCTAATAATAAGTTATCTGCAAACTTTGCAAATGTACAAGATGTTGTTATGTTCTTTGTAGGTAACTTGCCCATAGCTTCTCTTATTACTGTTTCATTTTCATATTTAGGTACTTTACAAGATAATAAAGCAGCTACTGATGCCAATAAACCAGCATCGAATAGGTTTCCATCATTGTTCAAGATGTACATATCTACAAATACACCCCAAACCTTACCTTCTTCTATGAATAATTTTTCAGTATCTATAACTCCCGCTGCACGAATTGCTCTATCGACAACTCTTGCTAACTCAACTCCAAAAGGAGTAGGTGGACCTACATCATAATTATCGTCAGCCATAGGTAAAAGTTCTGCTGATGTTGTCATATTTCCATCGTTAGGGGTATCGCTCATAGGTTCTGAAAGATCTACCTTTACACCTGTAAGAACTTTTGTGTTTCCTATCTCAACTATAGCTGAACCTTCTGCGTTTGGTATCTCATTTAGAGTTAATTTTATATCCCTATATGTCATAGGATCTCTATCGTCATCTCTTTTACCTAGTGCAAATCTTTCTTTTAAAAATTTATTTGTTATTAATTGCATAAACTCAACTCTATTGGGAATACTGAGATATCAACGCATCTCTTTGTATCTTTGATATTTTCTTTCCTGATTCTAATATGAGTGCCATTGCATCTGTATACTGTTTCTTTGTAAGAGAACCATCCATCTGTAATAATACTACCTCTTTTGTTCTAGGCAATACAGCTACAGGCATATCTGCATCGGAGTAGTTGTCTTCTATTTTATTCAAATCTAAGATTACTGTTTCTCCAACCTTTCCTGCTGAAACTGAAAACGGAAGATCCTTTATTGGTATTCCAGAAGCTGCAAGCGCAACAGCAGCGCAGGTTATTCCTGCTGCACGTGTTCCACCGTCGCTTTGTATTACTTCTATGTATATGCTTATCTCAGTTCCTGGGAACTGATCTAAAAGTATAACATTTTCAAATACTTCACCTGTTACTTTTGAGATTTCTACTGCTCTTCTGTTCATACCACTTCTTCCGTGTTCTTCACTAGACGAAAATGGTGCCATCATATATCTACACTTGACAACTGCTTTGTTTGGATTTGCAGTATGTCTAGGTAGTGCTTCATTAGGCCCATGAATAGCTGCAATTATTTTATTGTTGCCCCATTCGATATAAGCTGAACCTTGTGCATTTTTGACTACATTTGTTTTTATTTTAATATCTCTTAAATCTCCAGGTAATCTTCCATCAAGTCTTTTTCCGTCTTTTATTAACTCAATATTTCCTTTCATTAAATCATCTCTTCTTCTGTTTTTTCATTATTTTCTGTTGTTTCTTTTGTTTCGGTTTCTTTACTTATTTTTTGATTTGGTTGTTTTGGAGCGCCAACCATTGTGCCTATCTTTTCAGTTAAGCCAGATGTGTGTGCTTCTTTACAAACTGTTTCAATTGCTTTTATTGCTAAATCTATATTTCCTCCGTTTAGCCAAATAAGACCATTAAGGCCAACTACAATTCTAGTTTTTGTTCCTTCGGTTATTTGCTTTATCATGGTATTAGCTTTTCCTAAAACTCTATTCACTTTGGATGGTTTTATTCTTATTATTTTACCATCATGTAAAATTTTAGGTCTTGTTAATATCACTGTTCCTGTTTTATCAAGCTCCTTTACATTTGCTTCGATAAAATCCCCACTACTCATATGACTTTCAGAGTATTTAGATATAATCAAACCTTTGTAAGGTGCGTTAAGTATAACAGTTTCTGTGTTTAACTTAGACTCTTCTATTATCCCTACTACTACATCATCTCTGTTAGGGTACCATAATCCCTCTAATGGAATTAGGCTTTTCTTTTCATCATCATATAATCCTATTATTGTAGAATATGTTTTGTTATCTTCAACAATAGCATCGAGTATCCTGAGGGGCTTATCAGTTAATAAATCCCCTGGAATTACTATTTTTCTCATTTTATCACTCTTGTATTTTTACTTCTACCTCTCCTTTCGTAAGTGAGTTAAGTTTGTCTAATACTTCGTTTTTTAAACCTGCAGGAAACTCTAAATGTGCTTTTAATGAACCATTAGAAAGCCACTCTTCAGATTTCATACCATAATGCTTTAAAGTGCCGAAGCACCTGTTTGCATAAGAAGCAGGTATCTGTACCTCAATCTTAGCCACTGCGAATTTTATAGGTAATTTAATATCAATTTTTTTTAATACATCTTGCACTTGCTCATTTGCGTTTTTAAAAGGATCAATGTTTACCTTTGCCTCGGTCATTACAGTTTCAATTCTTTGAGGTGTATGTGGTGCATTGGTCCTTGGATCAATTGAGTTTGTTGCAATTATTGTTATTATTTGTTTTCTTTTCTCATCTATAAGCTTTGCCCTTTGCTCGGTTGTTATAGGAACTTGTCCTTTTTTCAAGATTATATCAACTACTTGAGTAATGTCAACAGTGTTGAATACCTTTTTGACTTTATCTTGACTTTGACGTTCTCCTTTGTTTGCATCTTTGAAGATCTCTTCTGCTTGTATTACCTTCATAGGATCTTTTATCTTCCCAGTTATGTAATCATAAGCTAAGTCAGAATCTACAAAAATCTCAAACTCCTCTCCCATATGGAAATACTTTGCAATTACAGTCTTCGACATAAAAACCACTACCGCGTTTAGAGGTAGTTCTTAAGTTCATCCATATCCATAAGTTCGTACTCACTGCCGTCTCTTATGTAGCCTATGTCTAAACTTTCTACTGTTAATTTATCCTCGCTTATTTTTTTAAGTATCTTTACACCTAATGAAACTGCGTCATCAAAAGGCATGTTGTCCTTATATTCTTTCATTAAAAGCTCTGTTGCTATCTTCTTTCCAGAACCGATTGCATCTGCTTTATAACCTAAGAATGATGCACCAGGCTCAATCTCGAAGAGTTTTGGACCGTTGTCCATACCTCCTACTAGAAGTGATACGGCATAAGGCCTTAAACCTCCATATTGAGTAGCTTGCATCATATAAGCAGAAGCTTCTCTAGATAATGCTTCTATTGATTTAACATCATCGTAAATTAATCTGTGATTTTGTGCTCTTCCTCTAGCAAAGTCTATTAAGTGAAGACCGTCAGCTACCATACCGCTGTAAGTTCCACCTATGTGTGAGTCAATTCTGAATACCTTTTGTATTGTAGAAGGTATTGCCAAAGGTTCTGTTACATTTTTATGTGCTACAAAAATAACGCTATCTTTAGCGATTAAACCTATTGAGGTAGCTCCTTTTCTAACTGCTTCCTTTGCGTACTCTACCTGGAAAAGTCTTCCATCTGGGTTAAACATTACCCCTCTGTCATAAGCTTGTACATTTGGATACATATAGATACCTTTTTTAATTAAATATAATTAGTTAGTTAATATATAAAAATTAAAGTTTATATAGTTTCCTTTAAAAAACGTTTATATACCTTGTGTTTAAATATTTTGCTTATTTTCATCTATTTTAGTTAAATTTATATATGAAAAAATCAAAAATTAGTATTAGCCATAACCCTTGGCTAAGTGCTAAAAATGACCTTTAAATATAAAACATTAAGGACTGGAATGCTAGCTACATTAGGTAGCAGTGTTTTGGTAAATGATTGTAGTAGATATTTTAACCATACATTAGTTACAGAAGTACCTAGATTAGCTACAGTTGGTTTAGGAGCTGTAATGATCGGTAAAGCAGTATCTGATTTAAAGGATATTTATACCTCTGTAAAGGAAAGAAGCGCACCTTCTGATGAGGAGAACAAAGAAAGACTTACCGATGGCGTTAAAAATATTATATTTAGTGTTACTTTGCCATTTGCAATAGGAATAGGCAAAGGTGCAGTTGAGATAGGATATGCATTTAAATCAGCAGGAGTTGACAGCTTCGTAAATAAAACAGTAGAAACAATAAACAGTAGTAGTTTTGTTGACTTAACTAGAGGAGTTAATGATATTTTGTTAATAACAGGTTTAAGTATGGTTTTTTGTGGAGCATTAGGATACTTATTGAAGGAAACAAAAAGAAGCGAGTAAACTCATTTAAATAAAAACTAATTGTCTTTAAACAGACTTTTTTCTATCATTTCTTTTATTTTGTCTGGTTGATATGAAAGTTTAATTAATTTCGTGTGTCCTCTTATTCCTTTTCCAGATTCTCTTGTCGATATAATTCCTTGCATTTCTAAATCAGCTATATATCTTCTATACAATCTAGATGTCTTAGCTTCTTTATTCATTGATTGCACAATTGATGCATATCTATCATAAATTTCTCCGCTAAAAAGAAATGACTCACTATCATCATTTAATTTTTTGTATCTTCCTCCTGTTATCGACATTATTGCTATTGCATAAACTATTAACTTTTGATGTTCTGGTAACATACCTATAACTTCATAAGCTAACTCTTCTTCTGCAAACTTTGATGCCTCATTAATTTCATCTATTCCGACACTTTTTTGATTTTTATTTTCTGCAATCTCTCCTGCTTTTGTAATTATCTTTAATGCAAGTCTTGCATCTCCGCTATCTTTTGCAGATATTGCAGCAACAAGATTTATACAGGCCGGATCTACTACAGCACTTTTAAAACCACTTTCTACTCTGTCTTTTACAATAGCAGCAAGTTCTGACGAGTTATAAGGAGGAAATACAAACTCATTTTCATATAATGTGGATAAACTTCTTGGGTCTAAAACTTCTTTAAAAGATAATTTGTTTGAAACGCCGATTATTGTTACTCCTCCTGATTTTATGTCGCTATTTGACCTCGTTAATGTGTAAATTAAATCATCAAGATCTCTTACTATATCTAACTCGTCTAAAACAACAACTAATATTTTCCCGTCTTCTTCTATCCAATTTATTAACTTTTCATATATGTCAGTTATTCCGTAACCTCTTTTTGCATACTTTGGCATGTGGTCGCTAGCTATTTTATTTAAAACACGAAATCTTGAGTTGTATATTCTACAATTTACATAAGTTATTTTAGCTTTAATTATTGGTAACTCCTTAACTTTTTCGACTACATATTTTATACAAGAAGTTTTTCCAGTGCCCGTTTTCCCATATATAAAAACATTTCTTCCACGTTCCCCTCTTAATGAAGGAGTTAATGCTTTTTCTATCTCATTTATTTGTCTATCTCTGAATAACAAATGCTTAGGCACATAGTGTGGCGAAAGAACCTCTCTGTTAGCAAAGACTTCTGAGTCTTTAAATAAATCTTCAAAGGGTTCAGCCATACTCTAACCTAAAATTTTTTTAATTATATTACTATACTCTTCACTTATATTTTTATCTTTAAGTGATGGTATCTCTCCTTTATCGCTAAGTTCTCCAAATAGAATATTTTGTTTTATACAACCTAGTAAATTTGCATTCAAAGCTGTGGAAACCTCTAAACCTCCTTTTGGAGTTCCATCTGACATATTTTCTACTATACCGAGGATAGAAACGCCTAATCTTTTTGCCATCATACCTGATCTTATTGCATTTATTGCTGCAATATGTTGTGGCGTAGTTACTATAACAAAGCCCTTCAAATCTAGTAGTTGTATTATTGATAATGGAGCGTCGCTAGTTCCAGGTGGTAAATCAACTAATAAGTAATCTAAATCGCCCCATTCTGTATTCTCTAAGAACTCTGCAACCATCTTGCCTATCATTGGACCTCTCCAAATTATAGGTTTTTTATTATCATCTACAAACATAGCAGTTGATAATACCAGAACACCATCTTTTTCAAATGGTTTTATTGGAAATGTTCCTGGAGCTTCATAATTTATCCCTAAGAACATACAAACATTAGGACAATCAATATCTGCATCGAGTATTCCTACTTTGTAACCCATGTTTTTTAGTGTAAATGCTAAATTTACAGTGGTTGTTGTTTTTCCAACTCCTCCCTTAGCACTGTAAACTCCTATCTTATTTTTAATCCCGGATAACTTCTCCTTTAACTTTTTTCTTTGCTCTATTACCTTCAAAATTGACGGATGAGCCACAGTAACCTTTGCGTCGCCAATCTGGGCCTCTTCTGCTATTATATCACCAAGTATACTTGGACATTTGTTATTATATTGTTTTTGTAATATAAATTAGAATTAGATACAAAATAAATATTAAAAATAGATATTAAAAATAAAAGTAGAAAATAAAAAATGTTCAGATCTATCTAAATGGTCTGAACTTTCTTCCGTATCCTTCTTGGTTGTTGTCTCTTCTTCTTTTGTTCCTTCTGTCGTTTGAGTTGTGATGGTCTCTGCTATTATTTCTATCATTGTTTCTGTCTCCGTTTCTGTCGTTATTTCTATCGTAGTTTCTACTACCGCTATGACCGCCACCATGACCTCCTCTTGAGTCATGACCTCTTCTGTCAAATCTTCTGTTGCTACCTCCGAATCTTCTATTTCCTCTTTCATCTCCGAAGCTACGTCTGTTTCTTTCTTCTTTTAAGAAGTTTGCAACTAAATCTTTGTATGAATAGGTATCGAGATTAATCAAACTTATGTTAACCTTTGCAACATACTTTATATCTTCAATTATGTTCTTTTCTTGTCTGTTAACAATAGTAAATGCCTTACCTTCTTTTCCCATTCTTGCAGATCTTCCTACCCTGTGTACATAAACATAAGGGTCTTCTGGAACGTCAAAGTTTATTACATCAGTAATATCATTTACATCTATTCCTCTAGCTGCAACATTTGTAGCTATAAGAAAACGTACGCCTTTTCTGAAGTTGCTTAGTGAGTGCTCTCTCTTTGATTGTGTTAAACCTCCGTGAAGAAGCATAGCATCAAAGTTATTCTTTCTAAGAAAATGATGTATTAAGTTTGCTTCGCGTTTTGTTTTTAAGAATACAACTGCTTTCTTTGGATTGTGTTCATTGATATAAGCTAAAAGAGCTTCTAACTTCCTAGAACCATCTGCAACAAAGTAAAGATGTTTAATTTTCTTTACAGTTAAGCCTTCATCTTCTCCTACTTTTAACATCATAGGCTCGTTCATATAATTGCGTGATATTTTTATTATTTTATCAGGCATTGTTGCTGAGAATAAAAGTGCTTGTTTTTCTTTTGGAGTTTCTGATAAGATATACTCTACATCTTCAATGAAACCCATATCCAACATAGTATCTGCTTCATCAATAACTACAGTTGAAATTTCATAAAGATACAACGCATCTCTTTTCATTAAGTCTATTATTCTTCCAGGGGTACCTATGATTAAACGTGGATTTCTTGCTAACGCATCTATCTGAACATTTATTGATGCTCCACCATACACAGTAGCTATTCCAAAACCTCTAGGCTTTAGCTTTTCAGCTACAGTTGAAATCTGTAAAGCTAACTCTCTCGTAGGGGCTAAAACTAATGTTGTACCCTTATGACTAGAGTATGCTCTGTTTAACGTTGGTATTAAGAACGCTAACGTCTTTCCACTACCTGTTTTTGATCTTACAATTACGTCCTTTCCTGAAAGCAATAGTGGTACAGCTTTCTGCTGAACCTCTGTTGGGGATAATATTCCATTACGTTTTAATACGTCAACAAAGGTAGCATTTAAGGACAGTTCCTCAAATCCTGACAAATTATACACCGAAACAAGAAATAGTTCTTGTTATACTGATAAAGTATTGAGTATTAAGATATATTAATGTTGGCATTACTTTCATTTTAGTTGCCGTCGGTAATATATCAGTAATTATTAATTACTTTTTCTTTGAACGTGCCTTTACCTTTTGCATGTCTTCTTTTTTAATTGCTAATCTTACTGAACCTGTTCCAATAGGTATCTGCTTACCGACAAGTATGTTCTCAGTAACACCACGCATGTTGTCAACTTCACTAAATGCTGCAGCATTTACAAGATGCTTTACTGTTTCTTCATAAGCTGCTTTTGCAAATACAGAGTTCTTTTGACCGCTTAAACCATGTCTTCCTACTCCTTTTACAAAACCTGAGTACGTCATAGCGTCTGCAATAAGCATTAAGTGTCTTGTATCCACACCTATTTTTTGCTCTTTTAATGTTTTTCTTAACTCATTTACAAGTGTGTTTCTTGCTGCTTCTATTCCAAAAAGATCATACATTGCGAATACATCATTTGTATATAAACGTGTTTTATCTACTCCGTCTACTTCTATTATATCGCGTATGTTGCTTCCTGCTGATATTAAATAAAACTCATTTGTTTTTTGATCTTGTTGTATTATTGCTTTTCCAGCATCTGGAAGTCCTTGAACAACATCTTTCATTATTTTTACACTCATTGCACGGATTTCTCCGACATTCTTTGTTTTTAATTTTATTAATATGTTCTTTTCTCTGTCTACTGTTGCAGATATGTTTAACTTCTTTGCTATCTTCTGTGCAACTTGTGATGGAGTAAGATTATTTGCTGCTAATGCTTGTTCATCTGCAACTAATTTTATCATGCCTTTTGGAAAGTTCTCCAGAGATCTTTTTATGATTGTTACCATCTTTACTTCGCTTATTTTTTTCATTATTGATTCTGCTTTGTCAAAACTTTTCTTTGCATCTCCAGTTAAGTAAACATAAGTTATTGGTGTTGCTGGCTTCTTTCTTGCATCGACAAGCTCAACTATACGTGGCAAACCAGAAGTAGCTATTGTAGATTCTATACCTGCAAAGTGGAATGCTCTTAAAATCATCTGTGTTCCTGGTTCTCCTAATGATTGTGCTGCGACCATTCCTACAGGTTCACCATAATTTACAATATATTTGTTAGTTTTTTCTGCCATATAATCAACTCTTTTCCATCTCAGCAAATCTAGACTCTGTTGGGCTTATTCCGTCACCACCATATAATGTTTGTATGATGTTGTTGTTTACATCTCTTACGCTAAGATCGTTTTTAACATAATAGTCCTGCAATGCATTGGATAATCTTCTGTAAAGATAACCACTTCTTCCTGTTAAAAGTGCCTTGTATACCTCAGAACCTCTTGAACCTACAGCATGCATGAACAACTCTACAGGATGCATTCCTGAGAAGTAACTTGTGGTTATGAAACCGTGTGCAACTGGACCTACATCTCCTGGAGATATGTGAGGAAGTACTCTGTTTGTGTAGTATCCTCTTTTTATTCTACCTCCACTTAAAGTAGCCTGCTGACCCAGAAACATGCTCATCTGTTCTAAGTTCAATACATTTCCTCTTGAACCAGCTTTGGTCATCTCTACTGCGCTGTTGCCTTCACCTTCGTGCTTTACTAACATTTCTCCTGCTTTGTTTCTTGCTACATTAAGCTCTGTTATTATCAATCGTTCTAATGACTCTCTTGTTGTGTAACCAATCAAAGGCTCTAGCTTTTTGCTCTTGTATTGAGAGATTAATTTTTCTACTCTTTCAAAAGTTTCTGTTATAATCTTTGTTCTTTCATGATCCATCTTTTGATCTACTTCATACTCCTTTACTCCCACAGTTACTCCTGCTAATGTTACATATGCATCAGCAAGTTTAGCTGATTGGAATATAAAATCTCTTAATACATCATAACCAAACTCAATTGCTATTTTTATAAACAATCCATTTCCTTTTCCATAAAGGTCGTTTGTTATTGTTCCTTCAATTAATCTTCCATCCTTTATTTTTACTACACCATTAGATGTTTTTTGCTCGTATGAAATTCCTTTTGGAAGTAACTTTGAGAATATATCTTTTCCAGTAAATGTCCCATTCTTTTGACCTTCTGGTAACTCATAAATTCCTGCTAATCCTAACAAGTACTCTGTTTCGTCTCTTGATAATGAAACACCGTCTTTTGTTAAGCCATACATTCCTGTTATTCCGTCCTCTCCATTAGCTATTATCGCACCTCCATTTTTAGGTGAGAAAACTTGATACTTAACATCCATAAGCAATCTTGCTTCTGCTTGTGCCTCTAATGTTTGTGGAACGTGTAAGTTCATTTCGTCTCCGTCGAAGTCTGCATTGTATGGAGATGAAGTACAGTAATTTATACGGAATGTTTTTCCTGGAAGTACCTTTACTTTGTGTGCCATAATTGATATTCTGTGTAGTGTTGGCTGTCTGTTGAAAAGTACTATGTCTCCATCAATTAACTGTCTTTCTAAAATATCTCCTACTGAAAGTTCTTTTATTAGCTCGTCTCTGTTTGTGTCTAATACTCTTTTTCTCTTTCCATCTTTTGAGATTATGTTCAAAATTGTTGGATAATTTTTATTTAATATTAACTCTTTTGCTCTTTCTAAGTTCCATTCAGTTACATAAAATGGTACAGTTAGCTTTGCTGCTATAGATTCTGGAACTCCAACTTCATCAATATTTACATAAGGGTCTACACTGATGACTGTTCTTGCTGAGTAGTTTACTCTCTTTCCGCTTAAGTTGTATCTGAAACGACCCTCTTTTCCTTTTAATCTTTGTGCTAATGTTTTAAGTGCTCTTCCGCTTCTGTGTCTTGCAGGAGGAATTCCTGAAGTTTCATTGTTGAAGTATGCAGTTACGTGATACTGCAAAAGCTCCCATAAGTCGTCGATAATTATCTGTGGTGCTCCTGCATTTATGTTTTGTTCTAATCGTTGGTTTATTCTCATTATGTCTACTAACTTGTGTGTAAGATCGTCCTCGCTTCTTTCTCCAGATTCAAGAGTTATTGAAGGTCTAACGTTTACAGGTGGTACTAAAAGGGTATTTAAAATTAACCAAGATGGATTGCTTATGTCTTTTTCTATACCAATTATATTTAAGTCCTCAAAACTTATCTTTGAAAGCATATCTCTGATTTCGTCAGGTTTTAGCTTTCTGTCTCCTACTGTAAAGTATGTAGGTTGTGAGAATCTTATCTTTGGTTGAACAGCATTACAGTAAGGACACTTTTTACTTGTTTTTATCTTTTTGTTTTGCATTGCTGATGCTCTGTTTTTGTGAATTTCTTGTTCCTTTGCTTCTTGAACCTCTACAGTTTCTTTTGCTTCTCCGACAACTGTTTGTTCACTTTCACCTTTTAAGACATCATCTTTGATTTTTTGTATATGTTTTTCATCAATAAGTATTCTGTGACATTCATAACAAACTGATTGTAAAATATTGTAAATTACTTTTGAAAATTCAGAGTGTATTACAGGTCTTACTAACTCAATGTGACCGAAGTGTCCAGGACATGTTTTTGCTCTTGCACCACATGTTTTACAAATAAGACCAGGATCTATTACACCTAATCTTTGATCTAATAAACCTCCATCAATAGGATAACCGTCTTCGTTGTATGTATCAGGTACATTAAGTTTAGCTACACTAAGTTTTTTTGATTCTTCAGGAGAAACTATTCCAAATTTTATATAATTTATTACTTCAGCTTGCATAAAATCACTCTTTTAATTTTATCTTTGGCATTATGTGCATTGACTTTATTTCGTCTAAAAGCACCTTGAATGCATAACTTATCTCAACATTCACCAAAGAACTGTTTCCACATAATGGACATACATTTGTTCGTTTTATGTAGTCGTAGAAACCCATTGCTCCACATTGCTTACAAATCAAAACTGTTGTTTTGTCGCTCTGATCAAGCATTCTTTCTTTTAATAATAAACTGGCTCCGTGACCTATCAATGCGTCACGTTCCATCTCTCCAAACTTTAGAGCTCCTTGTCTTGCCTTACCTTCAGTAGGTTGGTGTGTTAATATCTGAACCTTTCCTCTGCTTCTTACCTGTATCTTGTTGCTTACCATGTGGTATAATCTATTGTAGTAAGCTACACCTACAAAAATTGAGGCTTTGAATGGTCTTCCTGTCATTCCGTCATACATTATTTCGTCTCCGTACTTGTCAAAACCATACTGTTTTAACATCTCAGCATAATCAGCTAGCTTTTCGTTTCCTGTTTGTGTGAATGAAGTACCGTCTATTTTTTGACCGGCTACTGCTCCAGCTTTCCCAGCTATTTCTTCTAGTAAGTGACCGAATGTAAGTCTTGTTGGTATACTGTGTGGATTAAGTAACAAATCTGGCACCACTCCGCTTTCTGTAAATGGCATATCTTCTGGTTGTGCTATTAAAGCTACAACTCCTTTCTGTCCGTGCCTACTTGCAAACTTGTCTCCTCTTTCTGGAACTCTTAAGCTTCTTATTCTTACCTTTACTGTTCTTGTTGCTCCAGGTGTTTCTGTAAATATTACACTATCTACAACGCCGTTTTCTCCAGCTTTTAATGTTGCAGAGTCATCTCTTGTTCTTTCTTCTAATGAACCGGCACCAATATTTTCCTCAAGGAATCTAGGTGGTGCTACCTTTCCTATTAATACATCTCCTTCTTCGACACTTATCTCTGGTTCTATTATTCCATCTTCGCTTAACTTTGAGTATGCGTGCTCTCCCATATATCCTTCTGATGTTGGTGAAGGTATCTTAAATCTGTCTCTTTGACCTCCAGGATATCTTCTTTCCTCGTCAGAATAAGATTTGTAGAACATACTTCTTCCTACTCCTCTATCTACTGCTGCTCTGTTTAGTACTAAAGCGTCAGACATGTTGTATCCATAATATGTTGATACTGCAACAACAAGGTTCTGTCCGCTAGGGTGCTTCTTTATGTTTAATGATTCATATGGAACTGTTGTTACTATTGGAGCTTGTGGATAAAATAATATGAATGTTCTTGAATCGAATCTTTGATTGAAGTTTGATGCGTACAAACCTTCTGATTGCTTCATGTAGTTAGCGCTCATTGCCTGTCTTGCAATTGCATTGTGTTCTGCATATGGAGCTACATTTGCTGATAATCCGAAGATTGCTGCCATGTCGAACTCAAGATGAGTTGTCTTTTCAGTTATATCTTTTTCTTCTATTGCTACAAGTGAATTTTCTTCTTCCTCTGCGTCTAAATACTCTATAACTCCGTTTCTTACTAAGTAGTTAAAGTTGATCTCTTTGTTTTTTAGCTTTGTGATAAACTCTAGTGTTAACTTTGACTTTCCATGTTCGACTATTAAGTAGGGTTTTCTTAATCTACCTCTGTCTGTATTGATATTTATGCTGTTTAACTTTTCTGAGTATGCAATGTTTATCTCTCCTGATATCTGACCTTTTCTTCTTGTTGCTCTTACTTCATTTACAAATTTTTGAGGTTCGTTTACAAAACCGATTACCTTTCCATTCAAGTATATAAATGTTTTTTTGTTATCCAAAGAATCACTTTAAAAATTATAAGGACTTGATATCCCCGAGCTTTCTGAGCTCCTTTTCTGTTATTGCTTCATCTGCACCTATTGTTACTTTTGACATTAATGCTAGATACTTAGTAAGACCTACTTCTTGACCTTCAGGGCTTTCTGCAGGACATATCTTGCCCCACTGTGTTCCATGAACGTCTCTTGCTCTAAAGTGTGGGTGTTTCTTAGCTAAAGGTGATTTTACTCTTCTTAAATGAGCATATGTACTTATCAAGTTTGTTCTGTCGAGGACTTGTGATACACCAGTTTGACCAGCTACCCAAGTTCCTGTTCCCATAGCGTATGCTATTTTTTCTGTTAATGTATCAGGACTTATTATTGACTGCATGCTTAATCTTCTTCCTCTTGCACTCATTCTTTCTATTTGATACTTAACTTCTTTTAAGAAGAATCTGAATGCATAAGCAAAAAGCTCTTCCATTAACTCTCCTGCGAATCTTGTTCTCTTGTTTGCATAGTGGTCTTTGTCGTCTTGTCTTACTACTTTGTTTGCTATTGCAGTAGATTTCTTTGCCATTTCTAATAAGTAGTTTGCTTTTTGTACTCTTGCTTTTTCATCATTTCCTAAGTGTGGCAATAAGTAGTTATCTATTTGTGTTTCTGCTCTTTTTATTTGGTAATCTTTTGCTTGACCAGGAGCTGCCATCTTTCCTAACTCGAGAAGTGCTTCTTGTTTTGTCATTACTCCTGTTTCTGGTTTTTCTTTGTTTATTACACTTAACTCCATATTTAACAATATGTCATTTTTGAATGGAAGAAGTGATGATGAGTACTCTTTTATTTCCTCTAAATCCATGCCCATTGCTCTTAACAATAGAATGAACTCTGCGCTTCTGCTTATCGTTGGAAAATCAACTGTAAATGCACCATTTTGTGTTCTTTTTACAACACATCGTGCTCTGAATCCAGGAGTTGATGAGAACACTCTTGATTTTACTTCTGTACCTTTTTTCTCTTTTGTAGTTATAATTCTGTTTGATGCTACATCGTCTAATCCGATCAATACTCTCTCTACACCTTTAATTATAAAGTAACCGCCAGGATCATCAGGATCCTCTCCATTTTCTATCAATTGAGTTCTGCTCATGTTTTTTACATGACAAGCATTACTTCTTATCATAATTGGAATATCTCCTACATAAACCTCTCCGTATGAAGCTGTTTTTTCTATACCTCTTATTACAGGAACTACTTCCATGTAAATAGGTGCCCCATATGTTATGTTTCTTAATCGTGCCTCATTAGGCATTATGTTTCTTCTTGAACTGTCAGCCTCAATTATTGAAGGACTTCCAATTCTTACATTTCCCAACTTTAGTGCAAAACCCTCGACGCTAGGCTCAATTATATTTTGATTGCCCATTGCTTTCGCAATTCCATTATCCAGAAAACGATTAAAACTGTCTATCTGGTGCTGTACTAAAGAGGAGTTGTTCAAATACGATGCTAACAATAGATTCTTTTCTTCCATTATATCAACCAACACAGAAGGAATTAACCCTCTATAACAAATCTGTAATATAAATATTCTTTACCGTAATCATTTCTTTTGACTTCTACGATGTCTCCCGGCTGCGCTTTAATGTAAATTGCTTGTGGATCAGAACTTAAAAGTTTTGGAAGGTTCTCTGCCTTTAAACTTAACTTTTCTAGAATTTTTTTTGCTTGCTCAGCGCTAAGTATCGTATGTATCGGTACATATTCGTTAATGCTCTCTTTAACCATTTAAAAACCTGTATTCAAAATAAGTACTAAGCTAGAACCTACCGGAAGCATCTATTATATTAGCTTAAAAACATTTATATAACTTTGTTAAAAATCGATTACTTATATAGTCCTTTAGAGTTTGTAGAAAAAGTATATATTATAACAATGCATTTTTCCGGTAATGTGATAGCAATATATACCACATATTATAAAGGTTATATGGTGGAAATATGGTGAGCTTAATAAGAAGAGTTATAGATAATGCTGAAACTACTTTAGAAAAGCAGTACTCACTAATAGCTTTAAAAAGAAAAGATCTTAAAAAAGCGGTTTATACAGGAGCCGTAGCTTTAGGATTGTCCATACCTATAGCAATTATGGATTATGTTCCACTGATCAACAATTATGTTAAAAATAAGGACTTAAATCCTAGAGTATTAGGAGAAATAGGAATACTAGTTAGCACAAACGTAATAATTAACAGTATAATAAGAAGCTTTGAACACTCACGTGATATGAAGGAGTTAGAAAAATTAATTACCAAAATTAAAAGAAGCGATTTAAACCCTGAAAAAACACCACTAATAAGAAGTAAAAGAAGAGTTTACACCACTAAACAAGACATTAAATTTAGAAATTAACAATTAAGAAGAAACTGAACCTATCGAGTAACTAGGCATAACTCCATTTGGAGGCGTTTGTCTTAATCTAAACCATTGAATGAAAGAAGGATTTTCAGGATATGGATTATGTGCTTGAGCAGCTATTCCTGCAGTAAGTGTTGAACCAACTAGAGCCCCTTGAAATACAGAAGCTGTATTTTGATAGTTATAATAGGCTACGATATTGCTAGGAAATGTTGAAACTGTCCATACACCTAATCCATAAGATGTTGAAAAGGAAGTGCTTTCGTATTGAGATGTTGAATAGAAATCTGGACCTCCTATAAGGAAAGTAGAAGTTCCTGAATAACTTGCAATACCTTGTTTTACCCAACCCGTATCGTCGGCATTTGGCCATGGTCCAAAACCAAAACCCTGCTCAGAATAACCTCCAGTTGTTTGTGCACCAATATAACCATAAAAATCCACTGTGTTACCAACGTATGAAAAACTAGATGTTGTGTAAAGACTTGCTCCACCATTAGCAGAGTTGCTAGGAGTAAATGTAACGCCATTAGAAACTACAACATTTGGAGAGTATGAAGTTGATGTATCAGTAGTCCATTTACTGTCAAGAGATGTTCCTGCAAAGTTATCGTAAAAACTGAATACACTTGCCCCATTATCATATTGACCATATGAGCTTTGTGCACAGCCACTTGAACAGTAAAGTTGTGGTGCATATCCAATGTAACCATTAGTAATTGGTGAGTTAGAATCTAAGAAGTTCATATAAATTGTTGTTTGTTCTTGTGATGTTGAGCTACGACTTTGTAAGCTACTTAATGTAAATGTCGGCATTACTCCATTTGGTGGATATGAACGTAACCTTGCATAATTTACAGTTGCAGACATAGTTCCGCCAGTTGTGTATTCATTAAGTTCTATAGCAAAGTATGATGGTGTTATACTAAGTGTGCTATCTCCATAACTATATTCATTTACATAATTTTGATAAATATACTCAATTCCTGTACTTGACCATACTCCCCCAAATATATTATTAGTAGTGTATGCAGTACCAGTAGCAGCACCACATGTTCCAGATGCTCCAGAATTATAATCTACACACATTCTATATTGTGTATTAGTACCTGTGTTCAACAGTTCGAATCTATAATTATTTGTGAAATAACCTGTACTACTTGGAGGAGAGGTGAACCAATCACTTGTATACTCTGCATCTGTCACCGGATTATTTATTGAACTTATATTTTGTTCTTCTATATAATTTGCGGGATTAAATTTATTTACTGAATACAAAGCAATTGAATTAGATGCAGCCGTCAATGTAAATGTTATTCCATTATTTATAGAGTAAGATGCAGAAGAGCTCTTTACAATCGGATTCCACAAATTTGTATTTAATGTGGTTCCTTTGAAATTATCATAAAATGGAAATATTTTTGCACCATTATCGTATAATCCATAAGTAGCTGAGAGCTGTGGAGCTTCTCCAGCAAAAATGCCGTCGTATTCTGTTGATGTCGGTTCAAATGTTAAGTTTATTATTGCATAAGAATTTGCACCGATATTGAGAGAGCCTGTGTTAATCCAAAATATTGCATTTGATGAGGTACTTGTACAACCAGACTCACACCATGAATACAGTTCAGTACTTCCTGCATAGAAACGTATATTTCCAAGATCTGAATTTTCATAAGATGAATACGAAGACGAAGAAGGATTAAAGTAAACCATTTGTTGGAAGTTTGTTCCTGTCGCTGTGTTTTGTGAGTTTATTACATTTACTGAAATATAGTGTTCTTGAGAGTTTAATTTTGTACTTCCTAGATTTATCCATGCAGTTGCACTTGATGCTGTTGAAGATGCACCACTTTCTATCCATGCATAAAGAGGGGTGCTCCCAGATAAACCATAAGGCTCGCCTGATGTAAACTCGATATTACTTAGATTTGAGTTTTCATAATTAGAGAAAGATTTTGGATTAAATGTTATCATTTGTTGGAAGTTTGATTGTGTTGCTGTGCTTTGGTCGTTTGTTATAGTTACAGGAACATAGTTTATGTTTTGAGACACTGTCTTCTTTGTGAATGAATACTCAGCTGTTGTTGAACATGTATAGAACGTTGCTTCAACTGTATAGGAGTTAGGCAGTTGTGATGACATGTAAGTTGTTGCAGAGCCATTACTAACTGTATTTTCATAATTAGGAGCTATTGACAAATCTATTGAGTTTGATGAGAAGTTAACTGTTGCGCCTGAGATTGGATTACCATTAAGAGTAACTGTTGCAGATAATGGATACTGCCTAGAAGTTGTTAAACCAGTTGTTGGATTTAAAGAAATAGAACATATATTTTGTGAGTATGTTGTTGTTTTTGTATCTAAAGTAGCTGTATAATTTACATTATACTTTTGAGTACATGCTTCAGGGTCAGATATACTAGTACACTCACTTGCATTTATGGTAGCAACCCCATCTAAATTTATATCATTTTGTAATACAGTAGAAGAGCTTCCAAGACAGATCATATCACCACCAGGTAAAACATAATCTGGGGAACAGTGTGCAACAACTGTACCCAATGTAGAAATATTTGCACTTACAGTTGCTGATTTTATAGGATACTTTGCAGTATTACTTAAAAATAATAAAACAGAAGTTGATGTAGCATTAGACTCTATTAAAAAATCACTACAAGAAAAACCAGAAGAAAATATACAGGTGTTTGGTACAGCGGAACTTAAAGAGGATAAAAGAAAAACTATAAACGCTAAAACTACAACAATTATTATTATTGCCCAGCCATAAGTTGTTAAAAACTCTATTGATGATTGAGCTTTCATAGTTTTACTCAGAATGACACCTGTTTACTATAAAGATGTGTAAAATTATATATCTTTCTTTACATAATATTAGCGTACACTTGTTTGTACTATATTTGTACACAGGTATTTCTAAAATATAAAATAATTAGTGTTTTTATGCAGGAAACTGAACAACTTACAAAAAAAGAAGAGGTTAAACCACATATGCCAGAAGGCCTCGCTACGATGATGAAATCGCAGGGTTATCATTTTGTTGGTAAGCACTCGGCTACAAAGATATGTAATTATACTTCAGATAGTTTAAAGGGAGGCGCAAGTTGTTATAAACATAGATTTTATGGGATAAGAAGTTGGAGATGTATTCAAGCAACTCCTGCTATAGGTTGTAATCTTGCATGCACATTTTGTTGGAGAATCATACCAGATGAAGTTGGTTTTAATTGGAATGAGTTAAATGCAGTAGAACAATGGGACTCGCCAGAAAGTATTGTAGAAGGTTTAGTTAATGAACATAAAAGAATAGTTAGTGGATACAAAGGCAATGAAAAAGTTGATATGAAAAGATGGAATGAATCAAATGATCCTGCACATGTAGCATTTAGTTTAACAGGAGAGCCTTTGTTTTATCCTAAGATGAATGAGTTAATAAAAGCATTTCACGATAGAGGAATAAGCACATTTGTCGTTACAAATGGAACTATGATAAATGCCTTAAAAGCATTAAAAGAAATGCCAACACAACTTTATGTTTCGATACAAGCACCAAATAAAGAGCTTTATGGTAAAATAACAAGAGCAAAAAATCTTACAGCAACATGGGAAAACTTCCTTAGCTTTTTGGAGTACTTTTCAACATTACCTACAAGAAAGGTTTTCAGATTAACATTAGTTAAAAAGTTAAGTATGGAAGATGTAGAAGGTTACTGTGAACTTATTAAAAAAGGTAAACCACAATATGTAGAGGTTAAAGGCTTTTCATATGTAGGAGGAGCTAGAAATGAGCAGAGAGGACTTTCATACGAACAGATGCCGAGAACTGAAGATATAAAAGAATTTGCAAGAGAAATTGCAGAAAAATCAGGATATATGTTTACAGATTATCATGAAAAAAGTGCAGTTGCACTTTTAAGTATTGATAAAAAAGCTGCTTCTGAAAGAGTAATAAAGTTTAAAAAGTAGTGTAATGTAAAAGTAAACATGCACAAAAAAAGACACATGTTAGATTACCTTGACCTTGATGAACGAGAGTTAAACATCAAAAAGGCCAAAAAGGTTATAGTAATAATGATGTGCATAAGCTTACTTATTTTTGTAGTTATATCTGCACTTGCAATATTGAGCGAAGGTTATAGTAGTTTTATAAAATCAATTCTATCAGTAAATATCTTTTACTTCTTTTTAGCGTTTGTCGTTTTGTTTATAGGATATATAATGCGTTATCCTAAATGGGAGCTTTACATTAAAAGATTGGGAATTAGAATAGCTAGAACATCTAACTTTATGGTTTATTTATCTATGTATTCGATGGATATTACACCTGGAAGATGGGGTAGAGGAGTTGTCGCTTATACAATAAATAAGATAACTAAAACAAGATTTGCAAAGATCTTTCCAGCTGTAGTTGCAGATAACTTCACTGATTTTTTCGGTTTTATTGTTCTTTCATTAATTATGGCATTCTTAGTAGGAAAGTATGTTATTTTGTCAATAGCAATAACAGTTATTTTAATGCTACCTTTTGTATTTCTTTTTAACAAAGGACCTTTTGAGTTATTAAAAAAACATTTTGGAAATATACATTGGTTAAGAGGCTTCTTTAAAGAAGGAGTTATGTACTTCAAAAATAGTAGAGCATTAGGAATTGATACATATATCTACTCGATGATATACACAATACCTTCAATGTTTATGAACGGAGTTGCTTTGTATTTAGTAATTTTAAGTACTGGAGTAAGTATGAATCTTTCATTTATACCAATAGTAGTTTTTGTTTATACTTCATCTCTTTTAATTGGAATAATAACAGGGGTACCTGGGGCTTTAGGAGTTACAGATGCTGCACTAATAAGTTACCTTACATTATTTTTTGGACCGTTAGGAGTAGGATTTGGTCTTGCATCAATAATAACAATCTTGTTTAGAATAGTAAGTTTGTGGTTTGTAGAGGGTTTTGGTTTCGCAGCGTTTGCGTATACTCTAAAGTATTGGTAATAAGTTTAAGACTTTAATAATTCTAATAACTCAGCTTCTGCAAAGCTTATTTTTCCAGGAATAACCATGCAGAACTTATTTTGAGTTTTAAAGTTCAGTTTTTCTACTTCTTCTAATGTACCATAAAAAAGAACCTGATCTTCACAACCAACATTTCCTAGAAGTATTATTTTGCTATTAGTTATAACTTTTTTTTGTAACTTATCTTCTGATTGTTTAATTATAGAAATAGCTTCTTTTGGCGATAAAGTTCTTTCACCATTATTTAATATATCAAAAAGCAAGAGCGTGTGTTGATTATTTTTAATATTTCTTTCTATGTTTTCAAGGAATGATGTTGGCTTGTATTTTTCACTCCAATTAGTTATTGTTGTTGTTGGACCAAATTTGTATATGTCTAATCTACTTTCGGCTATTGCACTTGAAAAAATTGATGAGGCATGAAATACCTTTACAGATATTGATAAATTTTTAGCAACTATAAAAAGTAAGTGATGCGTAGTTGCTATTAAAGGGTCTCCAGGAATTAATATAGCAATATCTTCTGTTTTGGCCTTTGCGACTAACTCCTTTGCGGAGTCTTCCATTGAGCTTCTTTCTAAAAAGATTATTTCTTTCCCTAATGTTTTAAGAAACCCCATATACTCTTCAGATATTGGAGTTGTGTATTTTTCGATGAAAACCTTGCTTGATTTTTTAATGCTTGAGAGACCATTAACAGTTACTTCGCCAGGACCTAAACCCAAACCTATTAAAAAAAGCATCTTTTACACTTCGTTAAATTAATCACGTATACCGTTAGTTGTTATTTTCATTACTGCTTCTCCTTCTGGCATATTTGGTGAATCAACTAATCGTACAATTCTTTTGTCTTCTTTGCTCTTTCTTAAGTATAAACGTGTTGTTGCTGCATGTGCGATTATGTTTCCACCAACAGGCGTGGTAGGATCCCCAAAAAGTATTGCTGGATTGTCCATAACTTGATTAGTTATGTAAACAGCTAATGAGTGAGTATCAGCAAGATTTTGTAGTTTGTGTATATGTGCGTTTAACTTTTGTTGCCTTTCTCCTAATGCCCCTCTTCCTGCAAACTCACTTCTGAATAAAGACATCATTGAGTCAACAACTATCAAACGTATGTTATTTTCTTTAATTAGTTTATCTGCACGTTCTATGGTTAGTACTTGTTGGCTTGTATTTTCAGCTCTTACAACAAAAACATTGTTTAGTGCTTCTTCAGGATTAAGTCCAGCTGCTTTTGCTATTGATTCTATCCTCTCTGGTCTGAATGTACCCTCAGTATCTACAAATAGGACCTTGCCTTCTAAGCCACCGCTACCGATAGGTAACTGTACATTTACTGAAAGCTGAAAGCTTAGCTGTGATTTACCAGAAGCGAACTTGCCATATGCTTCCGTTATGCTTTTAGCTTCTATTCCACCGCCTAAGAGTTCATCTAAATCTTTACAACCAGTAGATATTCTACCTATTGCTTTTCTTTCCTCATAAATTTTTGATGCTGTACTGTACTCAAGTGTTGTTGCTTGTTTTGCAGCTTCAATGGCCTTTCTAGAGTTATCAACGCTCATCCCAGATATTTCTGAAAGATCGTGAGGAGCAAGAACAGCTATCTTTTCTAAGTCAGTATAACCAGCTTCTTTTAACTTCTCTGCGGTAGTAGGGCCAATTCCAGGAAGATCTTCTAGTTCTCGAATAGCTTTTTCTTTTGCCATAAAAACACCACAAAAAGTTAGTAGTATATAATATATACTTAAAATTTAAAATACCATTAGTTATAAGTATAAAAGTGTAATTTCCGTTAGAGAAAGATATAAATAAACTAATATACTAAGCTAAAAATAGTACATTTGTATTAAAAACGAGGAAGAGGCCAGTGCAATCGAATGCACTGGCAAGGCGACCAGTAAACCCTTCCTACATAGAATTCGTAATATTATAACTGAAGCTAGATTTATAAACCTTTGTAAATAGTGGAAATATAGATAAATTTGATTGAATGGCATCATTTCTTACACTCGATAAAGAAGGAATTCTTTCTGCGATAATTTTAGGCATATTATTAATACTTTTTGGAGGTAATTTCTGGTGGTTCTTTTTATTATTAATGCTTTGTTTTTTGGTAGTATCTGCTTTAGTAACTGCATTTAAGAAAAAACAAAAGATTGCGTATGGTATCTATGAAGGAACAAGAGGTTGGAAAAACGTTGCTGCAAATGGTATAATTCCTTTATTTTTAGCTGGAATGTATTCAATTAAAGGTCTTTTAGGACTAAACTCTACATTGTTAATCTTTGCTTTTTCAGCTTCTGTAGCTGCTATAACCGCAGATAAGTTTTCTAGTGAGTTAGGGGTATTACAGAAAAAGGCAATAATGCTATTTACTATGAGAAAGGTTAATGCAGGAACATCTGGAGCTGTTTCTATGTTGGGTTTTGTTGCGGGATTCGTAGGAGCCTTAATAATAGGAGTCGTAGCTTACATTCTTACTGGAAATGTAGCTCTTTTGATTTTAAGTACAGTTGCAGGTTTCTTTGGAGATGTTGTTGATTCTATTTTTGGTTATTATGAAGAGTTAGGAATAGGTTATAAATATACAACAAATATACTCTGTGCGGTTTCTGCAGCGATCTTGACTATGGTACTACTTTTGTTATAATAAGTAAGTTAAAAGGTAGCGCCGTGGATAATATCTGTAAACAATTTAAAATTTAATCTAACTTAATAAAAATTATAAAAAATTAAAAAATAAAATTAGAAATAAGAGTAATCTTGTTTATCTTATGTAGCTTAGATTATCTTTGTGTCCTGGAGCTCCTTGAAATTGTTCTGGATTTTGTTTTGATGTTTCTTCTAACTCTTTCATTAATTTTTCTGTTTCTTTCTTAATTTTATCTAAATTAGAAGGGTTTATGTTTATTTCTAGTATTTTATTCAACTTTTCAAGAACCGCTTTTGCTGCATTAGCGTCTATCTCCAATAAGCCTGTTTCACCCATTATACATGCAGAGTCTAAACCAAATCTTGATGAAAACACAGGTAGTAAACCAGCTGCTCCGAATATGCTTCCAGAAGCGTTGCCGAATATTACACCATTATTTTTTAATTTGTTTATTAGTTTATGATTTGACGCTACGCCAAAGGTTCTTGGTTTTTCTATGTAGCTGTTGCTTATGCTGTAACCTCCAATTGTATATACAGTTTTCCCACCTATCTTTTTGAAGAACTTTGCAATTCTACCGTTTACTGCGTACTGACCTTTTGTTGTTATAGGTTGAGTATCTCCTAATAAGATAAGGATACTATTCCCTTTTTTATTTTTGAAGTGATAAAATCTATTGCTTAACATTCTTATTTTTCCATTCTTCTCCATTATTACATGTGGAGGAAAGAAAGGTGAGTATAATACACCATACTTTTGTGCATTTGTTTCATTTTTAATATGTTCAGCAACTAAACTTCCTACACTACCTATCCCAGGTAAACCAACTAATAAAATAGGGTTTTTGAGTTTTATTTTCTTATTATAAAAAATCTTAGTTTTTTCCATGATTACACCTTATCGTTCTTCATGCTAAAAAAGATAAAGCTATTCTTTTCTAGTATTGCCCTTGATTCTTTTATTTTTTCTTCAGCTGCGATATAATCTTCTCCTTCAGTGGTGAATCTGTACTTAGGGGCACCTAAATAAAGAACGTCTATGCCTTTTTTATTAATGTCTTGGAGAACTGTTTTTAGCTTTTTAATCCCTGCTTTAGGATCTGTTAATTTTAATTCTACAGTGTAAGAAACAATGTATTTTTTAGGTTTAATATTTTTACTTATTATGTCTAAAAGTGATTCTGAAAACTGTTTATTTTTAATGAAGTCCATTGCTTTTTGATCCGCTAACAATGCGTTGAATAAGTTAGTATATGTAGTGAATTTATCTGCTAGCTCTTCCTTAATTTTATCTTTTTTTGTTTCTTGTTTTGCCAACATTAAAGCTTGTTCAAAAAGTTTTTCATATCTTTTTTCTATGCTGAACTCATTTTGTTTTGTTGTCTTTTCTTTTTGAGTTGCTTTCTTTAAGGAAACATCTATTGTTTTCTTTTCTCTATCTACTGATAGTACTTTTGCTACTGTTTTTTGTCCTTCTTTTATAAACTCGTGAATATTTTTAATCCAACCTGAAGCTATCTCAGAAATAGGTAAATATGCATCTTTTTTATACTCTTGAAGTTCACAGTATGCCCCATAAGGCATTATTTTAGTTATTTTTACAAGAACTAACTCCTTTTCTTCAGGTAGTTCTTTTGGTATTATCGTTCAGTTCACCTTTTAATTTCTAACTTCTTCTTTGTTCTTTTTCCGAATAACTTCTCTGCTTTCTTTTTGCATACTGTACATTCTATCAATACTTTTTGCTTCTTTCCTAATTTTTTAGGATGAATCTGAGGTTCTACGCTACCTACATAACCTTTAATTGCTCTGTTGTGTCTTCTTGTAGCCTTACCCAAACCTCTTTGTTTGCCTTTTGAGACGTTTTTAACTGCGTGTGGCGTGTGCTTATTACATGTTGGGCAAAATGTATTGATTTCTTTTTCTATTTTCATAAAATCACTTATATCAATTCTCCTATTTTGTTTTTTAATATAAAATCTATTTCGTATTTGTTATCAATTTCTTGAACATCTATATACTGTCCTTTTCTAAAAGGTCCTATTTTACTTCCTTCAGGCGTTATTAATTCCGGTGTGTTGTTATTTATCCTTATTTTATTGTTTTTAATATTAATAGAGGAGCTATTTAATATATCCTTTATATACATATAAAGGTTTTCTTCTTCTTTTGGTATTGGACTAGGCATCCTCCTATCATATGCTAAATATAAAAGTATTTTTTGAGTTCTTAATTTTTTAATGTTATTTATTAATTTTTCAATATTTTTATTTAAATTTTCTTCATTTGAGTCTTCTGTTGTAGTTTGATCAGTTGCTTTATTGTTAAGATTGTTTTCATAAAAATTATTAGGCAATGGTAATAACTCTCTTGTTTTCTTTTCTTCTGCTAATTTATTAAACAATTCTTCTAGTTTTTCTTTTCTATTCATTTAAACTCACTACCCTACATTTCCACTAATAATTTATTGAACTTTAAAATTTTCAATATTTATATTATAAGGTTCTATCGATTACTTACTATATATACTACAACAACATGAATAGTGGAAATGTAGGGTCATATTATAAAAATAGCGAGGGGTGGATTTGAACCACCGACCTCCGGGTTATGAGCCCGGCGGGCACTCCGAGCTACCCTACCTCGCTTTAAATATGTTTAAAATTAATTACTCATCGATTTATATAACTCTTCTGCTTTGTTCTTTTCTATCATTGATAACTTATTTCCACAAACACATTTAAACTTATTATCAAAAGCAGTTTCAAATGACACTATCATAGTGTGTGATTTTGAACAACTATTACATATAAAGAAATCATTACAGTCTTCTGGTAAAAAGCTTACCTCAGTCTCTACTGCTTCTGAAACCTTCTTGCTGAATGTATCTACTGATTCGTAGTCCATATACCAAACAAACGTTAACCATCCGTTTGAGTCTTTGTTTGTATTGTATTTGACGAGACCATAACTACTTAATAAATTCAACATTCTTCTTGTTTCATTAAGCTTTAACTTCAAAACTTCAGCTATTTTTTCATCGACATTTGGTTCATCGACTAATAAACTTAATATATTATTGGCTCCACTTCCTATGTTCTTTGAAATATATTCCTTCAAAAGATTTTCTGCTATTTGTTGTTTTGCTATATCTACTATTTTAGCTTTTTTAATCCTTTCTAGATTTATTCTTTCATCTTTTACTGATTTTTTAGGAATTTTCTTTATTTGAGTTGTTACTGCTTTTTTAAGTATATTATTGTTTTTATTGTTACTTTTATTAGGAATAGCTTTTTTAATCTTATTTTTAACGATTTTATTCGTTTTAACCATTTTTTTACTTCTATTTACGTGTGATTGTTTATTTTTTATTTTACTCATAGACAGACCCAAAGATAGCACTATATATTTAGGCGTTTCAGGTATAAATATCTTTTGAATATTCACTTGAATAATAATACGTTTTAAGACGTTTTAATAAAAACATTTAAAATTACAAAAGTTTAAAGTACTCTAATCGTGTTTAAATGTCAGAAAAATCAAAAATAGAAGTTCTTTTGTCAGAAAAAAGCAAGGAAGTAAATGAAGCTATGCTTACATATTTGAAAAAACAAGCTACTAAGGACTACATGAAGCAGATACTAGGGAACACTACTTATGACTATGATGAAAAGGCCTTCGAAAAAGGTGTTCTAGACCCATTATGGTACTTACTAGACCTAGGCGGCAAGCGCTGGAGACCGACGCTTATGCTACTATTCATAGAAGCTCTAGGCAAAAACTCGAAAGACTACATAGAGTTTGCAACCATAACTGAAATAATACACAACGCCACGCTAGTTCATGATGATATAGAAGATAACTCACTAACCAGGAGGGGCTCACCAGCTGTGCATGTTAAGTACGGTATGGATATAGCAACTAACCTAGGGGACTTTATGATGTTCTTCCCAACACACATGCTCTTTTCTAGCAAAAAGCTATCCGAAGCTGTAAAATCAAAAGCTACAACATCTTATTTATCCAATATGGTACGTGTAACTATAGGTCAAGCTACTGATATATCCTGGCATGCAGGTTTAATTAAACCAGAAGAGATAACTGAAAATAAATACTTAGAGATGTCAAACAACAAAACAGGAGTTCTTTCAAGATTCGCAGGAGAGCTTGCTGGAATACTTTGTGAAGCAGATGAAAATACTGTAAAATCATTAGGAAACTTTGGAGCTGCTTTAGGAGTAGGATTTCAAATACAAGACGACATATTAAATATTGACGCAAGTAATGTTGCAGAAAGCAAAGGCGGTGTCGGAGACGATATAAGTGAAGGAAAAATAACTTTATTGGTAATAAGAACTATATCACAAGCTTCAAAAGAAGACAAAGAAAATCTTTTGAAGATATTATCTAAACACACTAAAGATAAACAAAAAATAAACGAAGCAATTGCAATAATAAATAAATACGATTCAATTAAATACTGTAAAAAAATAGCTGAAGGAATAATCTCAAAAGCTATAGCTGATTTGGACTCACTATTAAAAGAATCAGAAGCAAAACAACTAATAAAAGATTTTGCAGAGTTTATGATAACAAGAAATAAGTAAAAACAATCAAACCCTTTTAACTTTTTGTGGCGTTCGTACTCCTTCTTTATCATTAATTCTCATGAAATTAAAAATTATTTCATGATTTCTAAAGTTAGGTATTAAAAAATCAGCTGGAAAAATTTTCAAGTTTACATTAGGATCATCACTTACCATTATGTGATTAATTCCCAATATTTTACTACTGTTTATTCTTCTATTATCATCATCAAAATGGTATATATCTCTTGGAGAAAAATTTCTGTTTGTTTTTTCCTTAGCCTTTCTTATAGCTTTAAATAATCTTTCTGTATGCTCTGCACCTTCGTCATTTAACACTATTACTGAAAATAAATCTTCTACTTTTGCATCTTCTAATATTCTATTAATCAAGACTCTATCATCGCAGTTACTTACTAATCCTAATGTGATTTCATTTTGATGTAATTTGTTTAAAAAATTAACAGTTTCTGGTTCCATCCTTGGATAACCATAATTAGGCAATAATGTACCGTACATATCAAAAAGCGCAAGTTTATTCCCCCGTCCTCTTAGAAACTCTACGAACTCTTTATTATCCATGAAAGTAATTGAAGTTTTAAGATATTTATATCTAACTCAGCTCTCATGTATCTAAAATGTACTTTATTACTTCATTTAATTTGATTTCCTTTGAAGAATAATTATCTTTCGGGATAAAATGCAGTATCTCTTCAATACTTTCAGAGTTGTTTCTATTTTTATAAACACGCTCTTGCTTTTCAACTAACTCAAAACCTGATATTACTGCTAATAAATACAAAAGCAA
>JAJZMZ010000034.1:29921-36025 GCA_021848095.1 Microcaldota archaeon
TGATTTTTTCTACCTACTTCTTCTTTATTTATATCTGAAATTTTCCAATTTCTTAAGAACATTATCTTTTTATAATTTTTATAATAATCAAAAACTCCTGGATATGGGGGAGATGTTACACACAAATCTACTGATTTATTTTTTAAAGGAAGTTTTTTACTATTTAATTTATTTACTTCAATCTTTTTCTTTGAAAAATTAAGCTCATTTATAATTTTTTTATTTATTTCATATGCTTCAAGAAGTCCTGAAATTGTATATTTGTTCTCTATAATTGAAAAACGCATCAAGACATTTGTAAAAATATTTAATACTGTTTTATTTTCTATTTCATTCAAAAATTCCTTAATTATCTCAAAATCATGCTCTTGCAATTTTTTATCTTTATCTGTTTTATGAAGTCTTTCAATCAAATCAAAAATTAATTTTTCAGTCTGTTTTAAATAAACATCTCTACTGTTTTTATCTAAGTTACAAAGGGTAACTAATTCAGAAATTTCTATTGCAGCTGGGTTAATATCAAAACCAAATGCTTCGAGTTCTTTTTTTGCAGATTCAAATAGAACAGTTCCGCTTCCACAAAAAGGATCTAATATAACGGTGTTCTTTTCCGAGTATTCATTCAATAAATATTCAATAAGCTTTGATGGAAACTGTCCACTCCATCTAAACCTACTTTTATCCTTGTCTATTTCACTTAAAACTTTTTTACTTATTTCTTTTTTATTTGCAGAATTAAATTTTTTAATTAAATCAATCATATCCTAACGACCAACGTATGAACAATCTTAGATATATACAAATAAAAACGCACGCGTATTTTTTCTTAATTCCTAACATGAAAAATACTGTAGTTAAATGGGCCCGGTGGGATTTGAACCCACGACCTTCTGGTTAAGAGCCAGACACTCTGACCAAACTGAGTTACGGACCCTGGCTATATTATTTGTTGTTATCTTTATTTATTGCTTTTGCAAAAAAGACAGTTATTTAATTAAATTTTTAAACTGTTTTTTCATGCCATTTTTTGAATAAATTTGAGTTAAAAAACAATTAAACTTTAAAATACTTTCTATTTAAAATTTACCTCGACAAGCTCAATAGAAAGCTTTATATTCTTTCGATGCTAATTATATCTGATATTATGGATTCTTCTACTGTGGAGTACGAGGCATCAAACATTGTTGTTTTAGAGGGACCTCAAGGTATACGAAAAAGGCCAGCAATGTATATTGGCTCTACAAGTTCACAAGGTGTACTACATCTTTTATTCGAAGTTATAGACAATGCAGTAGACGAAGCTTTAGCCGGTTTTTGTAAAAATATAGTAATTAAAATTTCACAAGATGGGGAAGGAAATATAGCTGAGGTATCTGACGATGGGAGAGGTATACCTGTTGAAATAATGCCCAAATACAATAAAAGTGCATTAGAAGTTATAATGACTACCTTACACAAAGGTGCAAAGTTCAATAATGAAGTTTACAAAGTTTCAGGAGGGCTTCACGGAGTAGGTCTTACTGTTGTTAATGCACTTTCAGAGTTTACTCAAGTAACAGTTAGAAAGCATGGAAAAGTTTATACTCAAAAATTCAGTAGAGGTCTTCCTATCTCAAAGATGGAAGAAATAGGCGAGAGCAAAGAAACAGGTTCAACAATAAAGTTTAAACCAGATAAAGAAATATTCAGGACAACAACTTTTGACTCAACACTTTTAAAAGAAAGATTAATCTATACGTCATTTTTAAATCCTGGACTAAAAATAATTCTCAAAGATGATAGATTTGAGCAACCAGAAGAAATTACTTACTTTTCACAAAATGGTTTGAAAGATTTTATTTCATTTCTTAATAAAAATAAAAGTACTCTTACAAATATAGTTCATCATAAAAAGACAGAAGGGCAGTTTACATTAGAATACTCACTACAATATAACGATACATATGAAGAAAAGCTAGAATCTTTTGTTAATTCTATAAAAACAATAGAAGGCGGAACTCACGTTTCAGGTTTCCATGCTGCGATAACACGTGCATTAATTAATTACGTTTCAAAAAGCAAACAGTTTTCAAAAACAGAGTTAAAAATTTCTGGAGATGATGTAAGAGAAGGTCTTTCTGCTGTTCTTTCAGTCTTAATGCAAAATCCAGAGTTTGAAGGACAAACAAAAGAAAAGTTAGGTAACACTCAAGTTAAAACATTTGTTGAAACAGAGGTCTATTCATCATTCTCTAGATATCTTGAAGAAAATCCACAAGACGCAAGAGCAATATTAGAAAAGGCAATATCTGCTGCTAATGCAAGAGAAAGTGCAAGAAAAGCAAGAGAACTTTCAAGAAAAAGAAGTGTTCTTGAAAACACAGTACTTCCAGGAAAACTTGCAGATTGTATAGAAAATGATCCTACAAAAACAGAAATCTTCATAGTAGAGGGAGAAAGCGCAGGAGGTTCTAGTAAGATGGGGAGAGACAAAAATACACAAGCAATACTTCCATTAAGGGGAAAAATATTAAATGTTGAAAAAGCAAGCTTTGAAAAAATATTTGATAATGCAGAAATTAAATCACTAATAGCAGCTTTCGGAACTGGAATAAGAGAAACCTTCAATATAGAAAATGCAAGATATCACAAAGTTATAATTATGACTGATGCGGACGTAGACGGAAGTCACATCAGAACATTACTTCTCACATTCTTTTATAGATACATGAAAAAAATGATAGAACAAGGCTATGTTTACATTGCACAACCTCCTCTTTACAAAGTTAAGTTAGGAAAAACAGAAACTTATGTTTACAGTGACGAAGAACTTAATTCTATAAGGACAGAAGAACATAAAGATGCAGAAACACAAAGATACAAAGGTTTAGGAGAGATGAATCCTGAACAATTGTGGGAAACAACAATGAATCCAGAAAAAAGAATGCTTAAGAAAGTTCAAATAAAAGACGCACAAGTTGCAGACAGTTTATTCACTGTGTTGATGGGGTTAGATCCTGCGCAAAGAAGAAGATTCTTACATGATCACTCTGAAGAAGTGAATGTTCTTGACGTATAGTGAGGTTTATGACAAAAATAAATAATGTTAATCTTGAAGAGGAGTTGCAATCAAGCTATATTGATTATGCAATGAGTGTCATAATCGGAAGAGCAATACCCGACGCAAGAGACGGTTTAAAACCTGCACAAAGGAGAATACTATATGCAATGAGTAGAATAAACAATACTCATAATCAACCAACCAAAAAGAGTGCAAGAGTAGTTGGAGAAACAATAGGTAAGTATCACCCTCACGGTGATATTGCAGTTTACGATACAATGGTAAGAATGGCTCAAGATTTCTCATTAAATCATATGTTAGTAGAAGGACAAGGAAATATGGGTTCTGTCGATGGAGATCCTCCTGCTGCTATGCGTTACACAGAGGTAAGATTGACAAGATTAGCAGAAGAGGTTCTCGAAGATTTAGATAAAAATACAGTACAAATGATACCAAACTTCGATAACACCGAAAAAGAACCTAGCGTACTTCCAGGAAAAGTACCTAATTTACTAATTAATGGAGCATACGGTATTGCAGTAGGCGTTGCAACAAGTATGCCTTCACATAACTTAAACGAAGTTTGTGATGCAATAATTTTTAAACTTAAAAACAAAGAAGCAAATGTTGACGATATTCTAAAAATAATTAAAGGACCGGACTTCCCTACAGGCGGAATAGCAATAATGTCATCTAACTCTTACAATGGATATAAAACAGGAAGGGGCCAGCTAGCAATACGCGGTAAGATTGATATTGATGATAAAAAGAATAGATTAGTAATAAACGAGCTACCTTATAGTGTAAATAAAGCTAGCTTAATACACACCATAGCTAATCTAGTTCATGAGAAAAGAATAACAGGAATAAGGGACATAAGAGATGAAACTGGAAGGACTGGGATGAGTGTTGTAATAGAACTTAAGAATGGCGAAGACCCACATCAAATAATAAACCAGTTATACAATCACACGCAGCTACAAACAACATTCCCTATAATCAACTTAGCTGTTGTTGGAACTAGCCTGAAGAGCTTGAATGTACTCAACTTAATTGAGGTTTACATAACACATAGACTAGAGATAATACTAAAGAGAAGTACTTACGAACTAGGAATAGCTACTGATAGATTACATATTGTAGAAGGACTTGTAATAGCTCTTGGAAATATCGATGAAATAATTAAAACAATAAAAAAGAGCGAAGAGCTTGCTGATGCAAGAAGAAACCTTATTCAACAATTCTCTTTATCTGAAAAGCAATCAAATGCAATATTAGATATGAAGTTAAGTAGATTAACACATTTAGAAGGAACCTCATTATTAAAAGAAAAAACAGATCTTCAAACAAAAATAGAAAACTTCAAAAGCATAATAGAAAGCAAAGAAAAACAAGAAACGATGATAATTGCCGACATGGAGGAACTCAAAAAGAAGTACGGAAGAGCAAGAAGAACAGAGATAATTCAATCTGATGAACCTCTAAACATCAAAGACGAAGATATGATAAGCAATGAAAAAGTAAGCATAATATTAACAAAAGAAGGTTACGTAAAGAGACTCCCATTAGTTACATACAGAGAACAAGCTCGTGGCGGAAAAGGAATAATTTCAATAAACCTCAAAGAAGGAGACTTTGTAAATAAAATGTTAACTTGTAATAATAAGGACTACATACTTTTCATAACTGACGCAGGTAGAGCATACTGGCTTAAGGCATACTCAGTTCCAGAATCCGGCAGATATGCAGAAGGAAAAGCAATTGTAAATTTACTTAACCTAACCGGTGAAAAAGTAGTAACTATGCTTAACACAAATGAGTTTGCTAACTCAAAGATTGTATTCTTAACTGCAAAAGGACTTATTAAGAAAACAGATGCAATGTTATTCTCCAGGCCACGTTCATCTGGAATACGTGCTATAACTCTTAATGATGATGATAAAATTGCAGCTTCAATAATCTTCAAAGATGAAAAGTACTTGTTGATAGCATCAAAGAATGGTAAATCAATAAAGTTTGATCAAAGCACCCTAAGACTTACAGGTAGAGGTTCAATGGGAGTTAGAGGAATCAAACTTAAAAATGACGAAGCTATGAACATTATCGCAGCAAATGATTCAGGAAGTGTTCTAACAATTACAGAAAAAGGTTATGGTAAGATAACAGATATTGCTCTATATAGAATACAAAGTAGATCCGGTTCTGGAGTTATAAACTTAAAGGTTAATGATAAAACAGGAAGTGTTCTAAAAGCACTATTTGTAAAAGGCAATGAAAATCTTATTATAATAAGTTCAACAGGAATTACTATAACTATACCTGTATCTTCAATAAGAGTAACAGGAAGAGCGGCAAGCGGAGTTAGATTAATGCGTTTAGATGGTTCTGCTGTTGTTTCCGACGCAAAACTTCTTGAACAAGAGGAATCTTCTGATTTAACCACCGGGGAACAAAATCAAAGTTTACAACAAAATACAGGTGAACCGGAACAAACAGAACAAGCACAAGCTCCAGAAATAGGCTCTGAAGAATCAGAAGAAGATACAGAAGAAGACACAGATGAAGAGTCAGAGGATCCTACTGAAAATTCAGAAGAAGATACTGAAGATTCAGATACAGATGAACAAGAACAAGACTCGGAAGATGATGTTTCAGAAGATGAATGAGGTAATAATTACTTCTTCCAGAATCTACTGTTCTTAACAAATATCTTTTGAGCATTGAGTATATCTGATATAAATCTTTCATTTGTTGTTCTAATCATCTTAAGTATTCTTCCGGAAGTTGCTATTCCTATTCCATATGTGCTTAATGCAATTACAGCTCTCCAAGAATAAGCACTAATCAAACCAGTTTCCTTAATTGCTTCTTCATAAATACTTACTTCATTTTTGTTCAGTTTTTTATCTGAGAATTTTTTGTTTAACACATCTATATATTTGTCTTTTCCTGTTGCTATCATTGGACTTTTACATCTAATACAAAGTATCTTTTCATCTTTAATTTCTTCCTCTAGTTTCTTTCCAAAAACCATTCCACAATAAGTACAAACAAAACTGTAATC
>JAJZMZ010000031.1 GCA_021848095.1 Microcaldota archaeon
AGAATTTGTAAGTTTACTGCATTGTGAAACATACGTTGAGTTTAAAGGTAAGCCAAATCTATCGCATAATGTAGAGTACTTTTCAGTAGAAGGTTGTAAGAGTAGCATGTGTTTTTCTCCGGTTACAACTGTAGATGTATCTGCTAAAGTAGTATGTATCTTTAATTCAGGATATTTTACTCTTAAGAACTCAGTACCTAGCCTTTGTAATAAGTTTATTACATCTTGTGATGAAGTTAAAGATTTTGAATCACAGATATTTGATCTTATTGTAGATATTAGATTATACTCTATTTCTCGTGTTGAACTTTCGCCTTTTGTAAGTAAAGAATAGGTGAATTTACAAGCACCACAATCAGTATGTGGCATGAAGGTAATTTCTTTTATTGGATATTTAGAGATAACTTCTTCAAGCGTAGAAGTTGCACCATAAGGATTACCTCCTGCATTTCTTATAAAAATGCTTCTGCCATCATTCAAAGAATCTGCTATTACATTCATTCTTGCGTCCATACACATTAGGAATACTTTATTGGGTTGGGTTTCCATTTAAATTACCTTTTAAAAAATATGAAAAATGATGATTTATTTTTTTAAGAAGTAGAACTTTTAATTGAAGTATATATTTCGTAGATAAAAATCGCAGATAAGTTGTTTTATAGTGTTTAGAGGGTTTGCTTTTCATTTATTTTACGCCTTAGCGAATGAGTATGAAATAATTATTATATAGTACAGATATTTAAAGTTATTTATTTATTGAGATACCAAAATCATCCTTTAATCTTTTACTACTTACCTTTGTAGGCGAACCGTCTATTAATGAATCAAACTTTTTATTCTTAGGGAATAGTATAAATTCACGTATATTCTCTGAGTTCGATAATAAAGCTACAAGTCTATCTAAACCTAGTGCAATTCCACCATGTATTGGTGCACCATACTCTAATGCTTCTATTAAAAAGCCAAATGTTTCATCAATTGTTTTATTAGACATGCCCATCATCTTTAAGCTATTCTTTTGGACAATAGGATCTCTTATTCTAATAGAGCCGCTGGCTATCTCAACGCCATTTAAAACTAAATCATATTGACGTGCAACTACTTTCTCTGGAGCTGTATCTAAATACTTTAATGTTTCTTCTTTTGGAGATGAAAATGGATTATGTGCCGGTTTTAACTTGCCAGTCACCTCGTCTTTTTCAAACATTGGAAACTCATCGATCCATAAAAAGCTGTATTCTTCAGAGTACTTGCCTATTTTATCGCCAAATATCTTTCTTATTTTGCCCATCGCATTCAGAAGAAGTTTTTCTGATACATCTGAAAACACAAGAACCATGTCTCCTTCTTTTGCGTTAACCTTTTCTTTTATTTTTTCTGCCATACTTCCTAAAGATGTAATTATACTTTCAGGCTCTGAGGATAATTTATTTGACTTTACAAAAAGCCACGTCATCCCTCCAAGACCAAACTCCTTTGCAATTTCTATTAACTTAAGCATGTAATTTTTATCTATTTTTGATTTTTCAGAGTTGAAATCAGCATTGAAAACCATAGCCTTTACTTTTCCATTCATTGCTATTACTCTTTTCAACATATTGTAATTACTAAGTTTAACTTCTTCTGTTATGTCGACTATCTTTGAATCAAATCTTAAATCAGGTTTGTCTGAACCATATTGTTCAATAGCATCTTTATACAGCATATGTTTGAAGTTAGATTTAATTTTTTTATTTAGTACCTCTTTAAAAACACTAATTAGTAAGTCTTCAATTAAAGATTGAATATACTTTTCATCCTTAAATGATAACTCAAGATCTATTTGTGTAAACTCTGGTTGCCTATCTTCTCTAGGATCTTCGTCTCTGTAACAACGCGCTACTTGGAAGTATCTTTCTAGCCCAGAGATCATGCACAATTGTTTGTAAATTTGAGGAGATTGTGGCAATGAGTAGAAAGTTTCTGCATTTGTTCTAGATGGAACTAAAAATGTTCTAGAACCAGTCTCATAAGTGTCTTTAACTAACGTTGGGGTTTCTAGCTCTAAAAATTCTCTTGACCATAAGAATTTTCTTATAGTTTTAGTTAGTTTATCTCTAAATTCTATATTTTTTATCATATCTCTTCTTCTTAAGTCCAAATATCTGTACCTTAAACGTAACTCTTCATTTGCTAAGAACTTTTTCTTTTCATCTATTAATTCAAATGGAGGAACCTTTGATTTGTTTAATATTTCTAAAGATGTCACAAAGATTTCTATTTTACCAGAAGGACTGTCTTTATCTATTGTTTCTTCTTCTCTAGGACGTATCTTTCCTGTAATGTATAAAACATATTCTTTGCCTATGCTTGATGCTTTCTTTAGTACCTCTCCTTCGAATACAAGTTGTATGTAACCATGTCTATCTGCAAGATCTATAAATAACTTACCACCGTGATCACGAATGTATCTTGCCCAACCATAAAGAGATACTTCTTTGTTTATGTCTTTTTCGTTAAATGAACCACAGTTAAACTCCATTGTTACACCTTAAACTCATTTGAAAGAATATACTCTAATCTTTCTGAGATAATCCGTGGATTTGTTTTAAATTTTTTAAGAACCATACCTATTACCGAATTCATAGCTTTTTTATTAGTTTTGTAGTCTTCTAAAAGTTGTTTGTTTTTATTAATTATAGAACGTATTTCAGAGTCTATTTCATCAGTATTTACTACGTTGTTATTTATATTTATTTCCTTTCCTTTCTCCAGTGCAGAGATAACTTCTCCGTCGAGATAAGAGCCCTTTTCAATTAATTTTATTGCTTTTTCTATAAATTTTTCTTTTAACTCAGATTTGCCATATCGTTTAAATGACAATATTGCGTTTAGTATTGATTTCATTTCATACTTTCCAGCAAAACTTTGAATAATTTTTAACGACGTTTTGTCAAATGAGATTATCTCTAATAATTGAGATTCATTTACATGATATTTTTTAGAGTACTCTTTAGCAATTTCGCTTACATAAACTGGTTCTTTAGGTTTGATGCTTTGCAAAGAATAAGTGGTTAAATCAGGTTCAAAAATAAATCCATATTCTTCATCGCTCTCTTTTTCTCTAGAGGAAATAGTAGATAATTTAGCTTCAGAATAAGAACGTGTTTCTTGAGATATTTTCTGTTTTTCTTTTATAAGTTTTTCTTGTCTCTGTATTTCATACTTTGCAGCATCGATTAGATTCTTTAATCCAGTTACATTTTTAATTTCTACTCTAGAGTCTGACAATGAAATATTAAGATCTGCCTTTATATCTTGATCAACATCAACCCCTAAGTAATAAAGAATACTTTTTAACTCGTTCATAAATACTCTTAACTCGTCTTCTGATGTTATATCAGGTTCCGTAACTATTTCCACTAATGGTTGTCCAGATCTATTGTAATCAATTAAAGTATAGTTATCTTCTCGTAATATTTTTGCTGGATCCTCTTCCAATTGTATTCTTCTTATTCCAATAACTTTATTATTTATTTTTAAAGTTCCTGAGTGACCAACGGGCATGTCCTTTTGAGTTATCTGAAAAGATTTAGGAAGATCCGGATAAAAATAAACCTTTCTTACGAAAGATGTTTCTTTTTCTATTGTACAGTTTAAAGCATTTGAGATATCTACTGAAAGTTCTAATGCTTTTTTATTTAACATAGGCTTTGCTCCAGGTAACCCAGTACATATAGGACATATTGCAGTATTTGGCTCTGTTGCATATGCCTTACATCTACAGAATAACTTAGTCTTTGTTGGAAGACCTACATGAACTTCTAAACCAATTTTCATAAATCATACCTAAAGCGAACCCAGGTTATACTTGAAGTTATACTTAAAATTATTTTCCCATTCAAAAACAATATCTATTATTGCATAATCATTCCAGTGTTTTGTTATTAACTGAGCGCCAAGAGGCATGCCATTCAAGTATTTATATGGAAATGCTATGTGTGGAAAACCACATAAGTTTGGAGGTATAGTGAGTATATCTGTTTTGTATACTTCTAATGGTGAAAATTTATTTATCTCGTCAAACTTGGGAGTTTTTATAGGCATTACAGGAGATAAAATAAATCCTTCATTTAATACTTTACTTAACTCATTTATCAATAATGTTCTTGTTTTCAATGCTTTTGAATAATACATATCCTTAACACTTGCACTTCTTACAAATGTTCCTAGAACGAGTCTTCTTTTTGCTTCTTTTCCAAAGTTTGATCTTGATGTTGTAAAGAACTCATTATACTTTTCAGAGATGTTTTCATTTTTAAATCCATATTTAAATCCAGTATATTTTGCTAAGTTAGTTGATGCTTCTGCCATTGCAATTATATAATAAGAAGCTATTGCTTTTTCTATAAATGGAAGTGATTTATGTTTTATTTTGTAGCCCATTTTAGAAAAGTTATCTACCAATTCTAAGAATGATTTTTCTATTTCAGGATTTATTCCTTTTATTAATTCATCAATTAATATTATTGTTTTATTATTTTCATTATTGCATTTTACATCGACACATGTTGTATCGTATGAGTCTTTTCCTTTTATTATGTCATACATAAAACGTATATCATTTGAGTTTCTTGCCATTATTCCGATTTTATCCAATGAGTTCGAGTAATCTATAAGGCCATATCTTGAGACTGAACCATAAGTAGGAGTAAAACCAACTACTCCACAAAATGCAGAAGGAGTTGATATAGAACCGCCAGTAGATTCTGCTATTGATATATGGTACTTTAAAATAGAAGTAGCTATTGCCGAACCACTACTTGATCCTCCAGAAACGTACGATGTATTGAATGGGTTTTTTGGACATTTTTCAGAGTTTACTCCGAAACTTCCAAAGCCAAACTCATCCATATTTGTTTTTCCTAAAAATGAAAAGTTATTTTTTCCTCTTATCTTTGAAACTACAGTTGCATCGAATGGTGGAATATAACTTTTAAGTATTTTAGATGATGCAGTAGTTTCCATGTCTTTTATACATAAATTATCCTTAACAGAGATAGGGAATTTATTAATTTTTGATGATTCAGATATTACATTGAATGCATTTAACTCTTCATTAAGTTTTGAAAGCTCTTCTGATAATTTGATGAAATAATCAGTAGGTTTATCTTTTTTTGAGAATTCTTCGTAAGAGTTCATAAATCAGGCCCCACTACATAAAAACGATATGTTTTTGAATTTTTTAATATTCCCTCAGTGTTGTTAAACTCTTGTATTGTGTCATCAGATGTTTTTTCAGGTATTTTTATTGGATGAAACGCCTCTACTACTTTAGATGTATCTACTTCATCTAGTATCTTGAAGTACTCTAATATTTCATCTACATCTTTTTTAATAGATTGATACTCTGATTTATCTAAATGTATTCTGCATATTTTTAACAATCTATCAAATTCAGCATTGTCCATCAAATAACACACAGAAAAATAATTTAAAATTAGATTAATTTATACTTTTTGTATTAATTCACTTATATGCGTATTATATTAATATTATCCTGTTTTTAGTCGTCTAGGATCCCTATTAGTTCTGCTATTTCTATATATTGATTTAAGTGGGTTTACGATTCCAGAATCAGTAGAGCTAGAACTTCCTTCAATAGTACTAGCATTAACTGAAGATTTCCTAGTATAGATTTGTTCTAATGCTAATTTAATATTTCTATCAAATAACTCCTCGAACTTCTTTAATTTATCGCTAGACTTAGTTTTTTGAACACGTAAAACACCTAAGGAGCTTGCCATGTTACCATAATCGAATGAGTATAAGCCTATTCCAGGAGTTATTCCTAGCTCTTGAGCTTCTTTGTTTATTTCATAATTGCCATGCCCTATATGTACAGAAGGTACTTGAGAAGATAGCACCACAGGTATCTGTCTTTCTATCAATTGATTAATACTGCCCTTATAATGCCTAGGCACTCCAGCTGAACCGTAGCTTAATAAAATTACTCCGTTGTGTTTTTTTTCTATTTCTTTTACAGATAGTTGTTGAAAGCTAGGAGAAAGAGTTACAGTCAATATAGTAGAATCTAAATTAGCATTAAGTAGTGGTGGAAGTAGTGTTTTAGTCTCTGAGATAGGTGCAGTATAAGTTATTTTATCATTTTTTAATGTTGCTACATTTCCAACTGCACTTTTGAATGTTAAACCGACATTAGTAGTTGTTTCATATGCCCATTGTCCAGGAATAAGATTCCCATGGAAAAAGACAAACACCCCACTTAGCTGCGATTTAGCAAATTCTATAGCTCCTGCAAGGTTTCTAATTGCATCAGTATTTTCAGCATTAAATGTTTTCATTGAGCCAGTAAGTATTATAGGGAGATCTGGAGACTCCAGTATTATAGATAATAATGAAGAGGTGAATTGCAGTGTGTCAGTACCATGAGTTATTACAATTCCGTCGTATTTTTTATCTAATGAGAAAACTTCGTTAGCAAGTAATGCTTGATCGTGCAATGTTATATTAGTGCTATCTTTGTTTAGTATTGGGATAACCCTAACCTCTGTTTTTCCATCTTTTGAGACTAAAGTATCTTTATTAAATGAAAGTTTTTCTAAAAGATTTTTTATTACACCATCAACAGGTTTGACCCCTTCGTCAGAGTTTAAACTAGAAATAGTGCCCCCAGTAGTCAATATTGCAATCTTCTTCCTATTCATAGGTATGTCACTTGGGTCAATATAATTAGTAACTTTACATTATTATAGTTTTTTGTCTAAGAATTTGTTAGTTCAATATGATTACAAGGATAAAGATTTGTGACGTTTATCTGAAAAAAATAACAGTTCAGTTCCTACCCTTTCTATTTGCATCCTTGCAACATCTTGTTTTTTCCTAAAATCAGGAAGAATTGAGTTAGCAAATCTTAATGGAACGGTAGAATCATAAATCTCAAGCATTAATTTATAGTATTTTTCAGTTTTTTGTGAATTACCATTTCTTAAAGAATCAAAACCTTGTCTTTTTAACTCGCCAACCGAGTCTAAAAGCCCAAGAAGATAACTACCTTCATCTACCGCTACCTCAGATAAAAGAGGTAATCTATTTTCAGTAACCATTACATACAAGGAATAAGCTTCAACATACTCTTGATGTGCTTGTTGTGAGTTATACTCAAAACCATTTTCTATGGAGTTTAATTTTTTGTTTAAAGAACTCAATAAAGTAAGTGATTTTTTTGCAGTCTTCAAGTCCTCAGCATGTATTTGAGTTATTATCTTTCCCGAAAGTCTTACTATATCTCTAGATAATGTAAGGACTTTGTCTTTTTGTTTATGTAAAAGTAACAATTTTTTCTCTATGCTTTTTATATTTTTTATCATTTTAATCAACTACTTTCAAGAGAGTTTCTCCCGTGCCAATAAAGATATTGTTGTGCGTAACCAGCAAGATCTCCCCATTTAGAGTATGCGAAGTTATGTATATAATTAACATCTTTCTTTTTACCTTTTAAGTATCTATTTTCTACAACTCTTTTTATCCATACATCTATAGGAAATGATTCACGGTGTTTATATCCAAACAAAAGTATACAATCAGCAACCTTATCTCCAACACCATCAAGTTTAAGTAACTCTTCTTTTGCTTCTTTATATTCTAATCTATCTAAATGTTCAAATGAAAAACCATTTTTAACTGTTGTTGAAACACTTTTTATATACTTAGCTCTAAATCCTGTTCCGCAAGACATTAACTCAGAAATTGAAGCTCTTGAGATTCTTTCGGGGGTAGGAAAAAGCATTATTTTTTTACCGTCAATATAATAAGATTCTCCAAATTTATTGATTAGATTTTTCATTATTAATCTTATTCGTTTTATATTATTAAACTGTGAAACGAGAAAACAAAGTGTTGTTTCCCAAGGAGGATTTTGAGTTACCCTCATGCCGTAAAATCTTTGAATAGCTTCTTCCATAAATGGATCTGTTTTTATTTTACCGTAGATTTTGTCCATATCATCAGTTATACTCAAACGTTTTGTTATCTCTTTTTTTGCAGAGTTAGAAGAATAATCTCCGAAGTAATCTAATCTTAATATACCATCTAAAGAATTTTTACTAACTAATATAACACCTTTTTCAGTAGTGTAGCGAAGTATGTCCCAGTTGTTCTTACGTATAAAATCTGAATAAAAAGTAAGTGGCTGTCCGCTCTCTATAGTATCTTTTATATTAAGGTCAAGTGCATCTATTTTTATAGGCTTTCTTAATGATTCAAATGTTCCATCTAAATATATTAAAACACCATCAAATTATTTCAGAGATATCTTTTCTTATCTGTTCAGTGCTGTCTCTACTTCTTATTGTTACAGAGTTATCTTTTAATGTATCGTAATCACAGGTTATAGCAAATGGTACCCCTATTTCGTCTGCTCTGGCGTATCTTTTTCCGATACTTCCTGATTTTGCTATATATGCAGGAATTTTATTTTTCTTAAGTATTGATAATACATCATTAGCTTTCTTTTCTAAGTCTACATCATTTTGAAGAGGGAAAACTGCGTATTTGTAAGGAACTATATCCTCAGATAGCTTCAACCATTCCCAACCACGTTCTTTTCCTTCTTGAACTGTGTTATCCAGTATTGAAAACAATAAACGGTCAAGACCAATACTTGCTTCTACAACATGTGGTATTATTTTTTTACCATTATTTAAAACAGTTATTTCTTTTCCAGATAACTTAGAGTGTTGTGATAAATCATAATTTGTTCTATATGCTATTCCAGAAACTTCTAAGCTTCCGTAAGAAGTTTTAATTTCTAAATCGACATTACCGTTTGAGTAATGAGGAAGTTCTTCCTTTTGAAGTTGTCTAAATACATAAATTTCTTTATTATCCAAACCTAATCGTTCTAACATTTTTAACTCTGAATAAATACACATTGCAAATAATTTATTTGGAATATATTTTTTACTTAATAACTCACGTAATGAAAACATACCTTCTTCGCCATTATGTGGAGCAAAGTTTACTTTTGAGTCTAAAAATGGTTCTATTTCTAAAGAATTAAAGGTATCTTGAGGGTCTTCAGGATCAAAAAAAACCTCGGTTTCCATTTGAGTAAACTCTCTTACTCTGACTAGTTGTTGTCTAGGAGATATTTCATTTCTATATGCTTTACCGACTTGTGCAATTGCAGTTGGAAGTTTTAAGCTATAGATTTTAAATAAATCTTTAAAGTCTACAAATATACCTTGTGCAGTTTCAGGTCTTAAGTATCCTACATTTTCTTTTTCTTGGCCTATTTGTAGTTTGAACATTAAATGAAAATCATCTATCGTAGAAAGTTCTCCTTTGCACTTTTCACATACTATCCCATGTTCTAAAATTTTTCTTTCCATGCCTTTTTTATCTAATTTTTTAAGTTCAATTAATGATGCGCTATCCTTTTTTGATTCGTAAAACTCTTCTAAAAGTTTATCTACACGATAAGATGTGCCACATTTCTTACACTTTGATACAGGATCTGTAAATGTAGCCACATGTCCACTAGCTATCAATACCTTTTCTGGAACTATTGTTGTTGTATCTATCTCAAGAGCACCTAGCCAGTCTATGAATGTTTCTCTCCATACATTTTCTACATTTCTTTTTATTCTCAGACCTATAGGACCATAATCATAAAATCCACCGACTCCGGAGTAAATATCGAAAGCTTGATAATATAAACCACGTCTTTCTACTATTGAGTAAGCTTTGCTTTCTTTTTCTGTTTTTTGCATATAATCAACATTAATTTGATAACTATTACTTTAATTATAAATTACAAAAATATAAATTGTTTGTTTTTGCCCTATTTATTAATAGGCATAAAAAAGTAAAAATACATGTTTTTTCTTGTATTCTTGCATATATACTTTCTTATTCGTAAAACGTGTTTGGTTTGTCGAGGTGATTGAATGTAAATGTCATGTTCCTATTATTAAATATAACGATAGATATTTAATCATAAAGAAATAGAATATAATTGGTGTAACTGTGCCTAGTGATAATAAATTTAAAAAGTTCAAGTCAAATAATAGAAGAGATAATAACTTCAAAGGTAGCTTTAAAGGCAAGGACAACTACAAAAATAAACCACGATATGACAATCAGTCAAATAGAGATGATAGAAGAAGCAGATTCATGAGAAAGGCAAGAGGAGAAGTGATGATGGCTTATAAAGCAACTGCAATTGATCACTCGATAATAGAAGCAATTAAGTCATACAATGAACTTGAAAAAATAAGAAATATAGTTTATGAAAGATTAGAAGAGTGGTACGGAGCTTATTTTCCAAACTTAAAGTTAAACAATCATGAAACGTATGCAAAGATAATAACAAAGATCAATAATAAAGACATAGAGATGGAAAACTTAAAGGGAATAGTTGGAGAAGAACACGAAAAGATATTAAGATTAATAAAATCGTCCGAAGGATTTCCAGAGATAGATACAGAAGAGTATAAAGCAATGAGTGCTTTAGCAGAACAGGAGTTGGCGATAATTAAATTACAAGAAGAGCTAGGTAGCTTCTTAGAAGTACAAACTAAAAAATTGATGCCAAATATAGTTTATTTAATAGATTACAAGATAGCTGCAGAGATGTTAAGCATGGCGGGATCTTTGGAGCATTTAGCTATAATGCCAGCTAGTACAATACAATTATTAGGAGCTGAAAAGGCTCTTTTCAAGCACGTAAAGTTTGGATCACGTCCACCTAAATACGGATACTTATTTAAATTGCCAGAGTTTGCAATGCTCGATAAGAAAGAAAAAGGACGTATGGCAAGAGCATATGCAACAAAGATAAGTATAGCTGCAAGAGCGGATTATTATACAAAAAGATTTATTGCAGATAAATTAAAGGAGTCATTGAACGTATCGAAAAAGAAAACTAATGAGAATTGAAGCTCTTTGATAATCTTTTTAGTGCCAAATATTTTTCTGATTTTTCTAGTTTTGCAGAGTCAATAGCATTCTCAAGTACCTGTATAACTGAATCGTAAGTTTTTGTATTTACAGGAAAAGGAATTCCATCCTTACCGCCTAAATTATAGGAGTACATAACAGGATCCTTATAAGATAAATCTTTATCAAATATTAAACTAGAGACAAATGCTAATGAACGTAGTGTCGATCTACCCATACCTTTTACCAATAACAACTCCTCATATGTATTAGGAGTTATTTCATTTGCACGTTGTATCGCTTCTAAACCACGTTTACTTATATCTAAATTAGAAATAATATCATGTCTTTGTGGATATTTAGTTAATGATAAATCCTTCGAGTAATATGGAAACTCATTTACTATATCAATACTACTTTTTTTAGCCCAGTTGTTTCCAGAGTTAGTTAAGTCTAATGTAATTTTACGTAAATCAGAGGTTATCGAAGAATGAGGCTCATTTGTTATATCCGATTTATCAGTTTTATCTGAACTCCACTGAAAACGTATTGCTTTTTTATTTTTTGAGTCTAAGGCTTGCTGAACAACTGACCATTTTTTATTTTTAGAAAATATAAAAGTATGATGATATATTCCAACATTGTCATAAACTAAAGCAGAGTCTACCTTTGCAGATAATCTGCTATACTTTTTGAACTCATCTTCGCACGATGATATAGATAATAACTCGGTGCCTTTTTCAATTTCTTCAGGAGTTTTAAGACCTACTTTGCCTTTTCCACCTGCAATGAATACCTCACCAGTATCATTTAAACCTTCTTTTAATGCACCCATAGTTACAGTAGTAGTTCCACTGCTGTGCCAATCATAACCTATTACACACGCAAGAGCTTGAAGCCATGTCGAAGATGAAAGTCTTGAGATAAACTCATCTGGGCCAAACTCATCTATTATGACTATTCCTATCTCTCTACTGAGCTTAACCATTCTATTGAATAGCCATTTAGGAGCTTTGCCTCCATGTAAAGGTAGCTCTGTGTATTGGTGCATGATTAAGTTTTTGATTAAAAAAATAAATAGAGTAATTTTTTATTGTTTATTTGATTACCATGGCACGTCTTTTAACTTTGCCTTATGTGCAATTAAGTTAGTTCCTTTATGCAATACACCAGTTAGAATAAAAATGAATATTATCCCAAAAATAGATGGCATATTACCAAATGGAACTGCAAATATTAATGCAACTATTAAAAAAAGATATTGATCCATGAGAAAAATGTCTTTGCCTTCTTTATGACCAAGTTGTCGTTTTATGAAACTGCCCAACATATCTCCAAAAAGAGTTCCAAAACTTAAAGCTATTCCGATTATTAACATGTAAGGAAATGCTAAGGACTCTAATGCTCCGATTATTATTCCTGAAAGTATACCGAATACAAAACCACGTATTGTTTTATGTTTGCCGAATATTGGTTTACCTCTAAAAGTTTTTCCAAAGTCTATCGGTTTACCTCCGCCAAATATAACTGGAGCACCATTAGCAACATAAGCAGGAAATATGTAGATTATTGGAAAAATTATTATTGTATATATAAGTTGATATAAATTCAAAAACTCACTTTGTAATTATTCCTTCAGCATTTTCTTTTGAACCGCCGCCTTTGAATGACGAACCTAATGTTTTCTTAGCAAACTCCAATGCAGAAGTTGAAGAGTCTTTACCAGATATACATACAACTTCATTCTTTTCATTTTTTGCAAGTATTGTCAATAAAGGTTTTTGTAAAATTACAAATGAAAGTGCCTTTCTTAATATCTCCCTTGATTCTGTTCTATCAATGACTACTGAACTTTGTGAATCAGATATTTCAGATAGAAGTTGTTTAGATATCACAATAGCAAGTTCTTCGTCTTTTGCCTTTGTTGATTTTAATAACTCAGAGTAATCATTTTGAAGCTTCTCTATTTTTTTATGAAGTGCCAACGCATCAGAGTTTAAAAGAGTTGCAGAGTTATTAAGTTCATTGTGTTCTTTTTGAATATATTCTAATGCTGCAGGACCTGCAACAAACTCTATTCTGTCAACACCATCATGAATTCTTGAGGTGTTAATTATTTTTATCATGCCTAAAGAACTCTCGGTAGAAACTACATGTAAACCTCCGCATGCTTCAGCATCAATTAATTTTCCTTTCCTATCTTTAATTGTTATAATACGCATTACTTTTGCAGGTACACCGTGACCTTGATAAATTGAAAAACCATAGCTCTGTTCTGCTTCTGCCCTTGTCATTTCATTTATTTCTACTGAAATTCCATTAAATAGAATGTTATTTGCAAAGTCTTCAATTTTTTTAACTTCGGCCTCAGTTAGCTTTTCATAATGTGCGATGTCAATGTGTGCTTTTTCTTCTTCTTTTTTAGCTCCTTCTTGCCAAGCATGTTTTCCTAAAATACTTCTTGCAGCTGCACTTATTATGTGAGTAGCTGTATGATGTGCCATAAGTTTTCTTCTTCTTTCGAGGTTAACTTTACAATTTACAGTTTTATTTTTTGCAATACTTTTTTCTGGTTGTTCTTTTAATACATGAAGAATTACATTCCCGATTTTCTGGACATCTATGACTTCATTCTCATTAATAAAACCATGATCTGCAGCTTGACCACCTCCTTCTGGATAAAATGGTGTTTTATCTAGTACAACAAATTTCTTATCTACAAAAAGAACCTTTGATTCTGATTCTGTTTTAAAGTTATAGTATAGTTGTTGTGTTTTTTCAATATCAGTTGGAAGTTCTAAAATTAATTTATGTGATTTTTCTTTTCCAGTAAAATCTCCCTTTATTATATCCTCATATGCACTTCCAGGTAACTCAATTTTTTTGTTTTCTGCTTTTGCAATGGTGTTAATCAACTCAGGTGTTATCCCATTACTTTCATATAATGTTCTAAGTTCTTGTTTAGTTATTGCGGATTTTTTAGAAAGTATATTTGTAATTATTTTTCCTGCATTTGAAATAGATGTATGATAACGTTTTGCTTCTACATCTATCAATTTATTTAGAATTTCTAAATTGTCTTCAAGTTCAGGGTATAACTCTTTTAACTCTTTTGCCTGCATCTTTGCAACTTCTTCTATTGTAATGTTCATTTCATATTCTTGTATGAATGATAAAGCTCTTCGTAAAATTACTCTTAAATTGTAACCGCCACCTATGTTTGAAGGTAATGCTCCGTCAGAAACACCAAATAATAATGTTCTTGTGTGATCCAATATTGCATAAAATGCTTGCATTGGTTTTATTTTTTTATCGTACGTTTCGTAGGTTATATCTGCTTTTTTGAGAATTGATGCTTCTAATTTTTTATATTCTGATGTTTCAGTAACGTCTAACTCGCTAGAGTATCTTGCAAACTTCTTGAAAGAGCTCCTATCCAACTCAAATGGAAGATCTTTCTTTACTTTTTGTATTACATCGTGAAAAACTGCTTCGTAAATATTATCAAAGCCTGTGTAAAACCAAAGAATTCTTTCAAAGCCCCAACCAACATCGACGACCTTTGCGTTTAACTCGTGTATTTTTCCATTTACACTTTCAAATTGAGTAAATACATTATTTACTAATTCTAAACCATTTGAAAAACCTTCAAGGCAAGGACCAAATTCTGAAAAATCTCCCATTGCCCATACGTCTTCATTGTAAACTAATTGATCTTTTTTAACGTTAAGTATATCAGTAAGAAATTTGTAATCCAGCTCCATCGTTGTGTCTCTCCAGTAACCTTCTTTTGGATAATTAAAGGCATGTTGTCCTGCCATCATAAAACTTGTAAGGTGTCTTCCGGTTACACCTACATTTTCAATATCTCCAAAACGCAAACATATCTGAGGTACTATCAAAGGGTTTGAGTTGTATTCAAAATGCATTGCTCCGTTTTCTATTCTTTGAAAGTCTTGTATACTGGCTATTGTAAAGTAAAGGTCTTGTCTCCATCTACTTACAACTGGATATTTGTTAATTTCAGTATGCTTATTTTCTTTAAAAAACTTAGAAAATTTTTTCCACATCTCCACATAGGATATTGGGGTTGGCTTATCTTTAAAAAATGAGTACTCAGTATGCTCTGGATCTTCACATGTATCTCTTTTTACAACACTCCAGAAGTTTTTCCCGCAAATTTTACAGGTATATCTTTCAAAGCCTTCTTTTTCGAATATCTTTGTAGAGTAATAAGCTTTAGGATTTTTTGAAAATTCTTTTCTTAGCTCTTTTTTATCAAGTTTTATTCCTTCAAGCACATGAACACCAATAAATGTCAATATTAAAGATTAAATCTATAAAATAGTATGTATTTTAAGTTTTTGTAGGTTCTTTCCACCAAGTAGTACATTGTTTTCCAAAAAAGTTACACATTTTACAACGCCAAGAGTTTTCTTCAGATACAGGTCTTGCTTCTCTATCTCCAGACCAATAAGCCATTATATCAGTTAAATTTTTTGAAAGTTCTTCTTTTGAGTACTTTATTGGTGACTCAGATATTAATTCCCTAGTTGTTCTGTCAATATAACGTAATTGGATTGTATCGTTCAATGGAGGTAAAATTTTATATGATTCAAACATAAGTTTATGAATAGAGATTAATGATTGGTTTTCTTTTTTTATGCCTATTGAGTCTAATCCTTTTACAAAGTCAGGAGAAAGACTCATTTTTTGCAAAGAATAAACATTTGAAAAGTTCTCAAAGGTATAATTATTATCTTTTATATCAGATAAAAGAAGTTGATAGATAGATGATTGAAGCTTGTCTGATTCATATCTTAAACTAACGACATCGTTGTTGCCTCCTTTTATTGTTTTGTCTTCTGCTATAGTGATTTTCCCGTTTGTTAAACGTAGCTCATCTATTTGACCGGATATTTTAAAACCGTTTATAGAGCCATAAATTTTTAACTCTCTACAATACCCATTTTTGAAGATATTGCTAATGCTAGTATAGGTTTCATATGCCCACTTGTAAAGTCTATCGGCATAAGTTACTGGTTCTATTGGTAGGGCTTTAAAAACTGGCGCTTGTATTAAAGCATGAGTTGCTGCACCTTTATTCATGGCTAGTGTGCTATAACCTCCAGTGATTATGAACAACTCCATTTGCTTTTCGCACCATAGCTGACTAGCAATATCTTTTACAGAGATACTTGTCTTCTTAAGACGTGCTAGTGCGCTCACTTTCTTATTTAAATCCATTATTAAACACTTTTCAGACCGCCTACCTATCTTCATAGCAATAAAGCTCCGCGATCACCAGATCTCATCATATACATTTTTATTATTTAATAACATTAATAACACTATGTTTAAACTTCAGGATAAAAAACTATTCATCTTTGATTGGGACGGTACATTAAGCACATCAACCTTAATTGTCGCTGGTTCAAGAATATTTAGAAAAAGTTATAATATAAAAAATATTGAAAAGAATTTTAAATATTACGAAGGAATAGGTAAACGTACAATGTCTTTAGAGTTAAAAGAAGATACAAACAAAGCATTTGCACGAATTTACGATGTATATGCCAAATTTCATATGCCAAAAGCAAAGAAAGGATCTGAAGAGTTACTTAAATTATTGAATAAAACTTCTAAAAAAGTTACATTGTTTAGCGACTCAAGAAGTTATAGATTAATGAGTGAAATAAGGCACTTGAATATGGTAAAGTACTTTGATTTTATACTGAGTGCGACTAGTATTGGAGCGTATAAACCAGATCCTACTGGAATTTTATTTATCATAGACAAATATAAAATTAGAAAAGATGATGTCGTTTACATAGGAGATACTGTTTCTGACATAATGGCAGCTAAATTTGCAGGAGTAAGTTCATGCATAGTAGGAGATGGATTAGAACCATATGAAAGGGTAAAAGATGCAAAACCAACATTTTTGTTCAGAAGTACTGAAGAGATGTATGAAAAGTTGTTACCTAAGAGTAATTAAATTGATTTCTAACCTTAGATCTTTTAATAGCTAATAACTCATTATGTGGTATTGTGATTGGAGTTCCAACATCTACATTTAATGTTCTGAATAACTGAAGTTGTTTTTCAGACATCTTAGTGCCTCCTTCAATTTTAATATTTCCTAAACCGGAGTTTGTTAAAATTTCGTCAGCAAATTTTATACCAGAAATGTCCATATGTCCAAATGTTAACCCATTTCCTTTAACTGTGCAAAGCTCAATCTCAAGTCCAGATATATTTGAGTGTTGTAAATCAAGACCATTTATGTTTGTACAGTACATTCTACCACCATTGATAGTTAAAACACACGCTTCTACATTTTCAAGATATGAGAATAGAAAATTTGGATCTTCGAATGTAGAACCTGATAGATTAGAATTACGTATTCTCACATTATTAAAAATAATATTATCAAATACTGTATTCATACATTTAATTTTTTCTAAAACTATTGGCTTTGATATTGCATTTTCATCACAAATTTCAAACCTTCCACCTCTAACTAATAAATTGCTGAAATCTCTTTTCCCATTTTTATATAACTCTAAGAACTCATTTGCAGAGGTTCCAGTTTTAACTCTATTTGTATATGACCCCAATTTTCCACCAATATATGTTGAAATGTTTATTTATTTAAGCTTTTTCTTCAACTATGGTTTACGTTTAAACAAAACCCTAAAAAAGATAACTTTATAAATGAATAAGAGCAAAATATTAGCTATGTAGAAAGCATAAGCTACTACAGAGGAAACAAAATGTCAGAAGAATTTGAAGGAAATGAAGAAAGAAGAGATATGCCAAGAGGAGAAGGTAGAGACAGACAGAGAGGAGGAAGATCAGGTATGAAACCTAATTACTTCCTACCTAAGCCAGTTAAGGTCGGTGATGAAATCGAATTAACCATAGAAGCAACAGCTTCAAAAGGTGACGGAATAGCGAAAAAAGACGGTTATGTAGTTTTTGTAAAAGACGCAAAACAAGGACAAACTGTCAAAGTAAAAATAAGTGAAGTTAGAGCAAGATTTGCAATTGGAGAAATAATCGCGTAATGAAATTTTAATAATAACGCTAAAATAGTTTATTAGTTTTTTATTTCTATTTTTTATTCATATTTTTGTCGTGTGAAAACCGACATAAAACCTACCGCTCTGAAAAATAATATATATTTATTTTTTCATAGTATCTTTGTGTTAAAATGGGAAAAACATTTGAAACGAAGAAAAGAATTTTAGATCTACTAAAAAAGAAAAATATGACAGTTACTGAAATTTCTGAGCAACTTAATTTATCTCATGCTACTGTCAGTCAACATATGTCAGAGCTACAAAAAGCTGGAGCTATTGAAAAGATAGACAATGAGCATTATAAAAAAATGACCTACTATAAAGTAAGTGAAAATCAAAATGGATTTTTAATGAAGTATGCTCTTGGAATTATAGGGATAATACTGGTTTTAGGAGTAGTGATTTATTTAAGTGGAGTTTATACAAATACTCCAATTATTAATACATCTGGACAAAATCCACACAATACTTCTTCTAACTTAACTTCAAAAAATACAAATACAACATTAAAGAATGCAAGTATTATAAGTAATGAAACTCCAATTTCAGTATCTGGTTCAAGTGCTGCGATTGCATGTCCAATGTTATTTTATGAATTAACAGGAAATGTAAAAAATAGTGGCAATTATACAGTAAATGGTACACAGAGTACTTACAAAGATTTTGTATTGGGTAAAAATACTACAACAATATTCAATATAGAAGAAAACTTTAGCAATGTGTTTAATGAAAGTGATTCCTCACTTTATAATAGACAACATTACGTACATATGAATCAAATAAACAATGTTTTCAACTCTTCGGAGATTGTAGGAATTTATGGAAAATTCTCCGATACAAATTACACCGTAAAAAACAATGAAAGAATAAACTTTAATTTAACTGTACAAGTAGGAGAAAACGCAACTGAAAACACATACATGGTTCATATAGACGGGCCTTGCGGAGGAGGAGTAAAACCATTCTTAATAACAGTAGGAAATAAACCATACACAGGAAATGTAACGGCTACTGCAATGCCATACGCTTAAATATAAAGTGCGAGCGCCGGGATTTGGACCCGGGTTCTTGCCTTGGCAAGGCAAAGTCCTACCAGGCTAGACTACGCTCGCACAAAATTAAGCAGATATTGTTTGTATTAAAAAAATATAAACCTTTGTAAAAAAGAAAACAATTTAAAAGTTAATATTCATGAATAATAGATGATAAGATGAAAACAGAACATATTACTACATTAATAGCTATAATAGCGATATTAGTTTTGGGATTAGCATTATGGATTTCAATACTTTACCCTAGTGGAGGTATTGCCCAGAAAATGCAAGGAAGTACAATAAAGGTAACAGCTACAGGAAGTGTTTCACAGTATCCCGCAGTAGGAGTAATCTATGCTACAATAAATGGTAGTGGAAAAACTACAGCAATAGCAAATGATAATCTTTCACTAGCTTATGCAAATCTTAATTCCAGTGTCTTCCAATATATAGGTAAAAACTCTAGTAATATACAAACACAATATTATTACACATCTAAGGTATACAATGAAAGTAGATATCAAGCTATTGAGAATGTAAAAATTACATTGAGTTCTTCTAAAAATATATCAGATGTATTGAACATATTAGCCAGTATAAATAATGTTCAGGTTACACAAGCAAGTGCAAAGCTTTCTGATTCGCAGATTCAAAGTATGAGAAGCTCAGCACTTAGTTTAGCTTTAGAAAATGCAACACAACAAGCAGAAACATTATCAAATAATGCAACGTTAGTTGTTCAAAACATTACAGTAGGCCAAGCAGTAATGCCTGTTTTCCCAACTGTTTCATTAAGCACAGCAAAGAGTTACCCGACAGTATTTTCATATGGAAATCAAGGCTTAACTGAAACTGTAACTGTTATTTTTGCACATTGAATATAAAAATAATATTAAGTATTTAAAAAGTACAAATGAGAATAATAGTTAATACAAACAAAACAATAGAAATACTTTTATATCTTTCAAGCAATAAATATACACATTAAATTAAGTATTATACGGTGTTTTATATGAAATTAAGACCAGCAAGAACAATGAGATCCTTAAATAGTCAAGCATGGAGTAGATACTCAGTTAAAAAACCTAGAAAGAATTATGTTAAGGCATTGCCACACACAAGTCTTTTAGTTTTTAGAATGGGAGATGAAAGTAAGCAGTATGATTTAGTTTTAACATTAAATGCTGATCAATACATACAATTAAGATCAAATGCATTAGAATCAGCAAGATTAGTTGCAAACAAGCATCTTGAAAGAAAGTTACAAGGACAGTACTTCTTTAGAATTGTAACATACCCACATATGGTAATACGTGAAAAGAAAAGAGCTACAGGTGCAGGAGCAGACAGATTATCACAAGGTATGTCTATGTCTTTCGGAAGACCAGTTTCAGTAGCTGCAAGAATAGGAAAAGGAAAACCGGTTCTTGAGGTAAGAATAACAACAAACAACAGAGCAGTAGCAAAAGAGGCATTAAAAAGAGCAGCTGCTAAGCTTTCAGGTTCTTACACAATACAAACAAGACCTTTCAGCAAGTAATTGCTGAATACTTTTTTTAAAAATTAATTGTTTTTCAGATCTTTGTTTTTTTAGAATCTTGCTTTTTATTTATAGTATCTAACTTATCCATGTTCTTTGCTACTTCATAAATCATTAATCTAAGCCAAGGAGTAAAGTTTTCTGGTGAGTTCTTAATCTCTTTTTGCAGCTCAGGAATAGAGATCCATTTCCAATCACAAGCTTCTTCTTTATTTAAAGAAGGTTTTCCAGTAAACTTACCAAAAACTATGTGATCATACTCATTTTCAGTTAAGCCTTTTTCAACATAAGCTTGATATGGAAAGTTAAAAACTTCGTGAAGATCACAATCAAATCCCATTTCTTCTTTTAAACGTCGATGTGCCGCATCTAATGTAGACTCTCCGACTCTTTGATGACTACAGCATGCATTTGTCCATTTTCCAGGAGTATGATACTTTGTAAGTGCTCTTCTTTGAAGCATCGTTTCATTATTATCGTTAAAAACAAATACTGAAAATGCTCTGTGCCACTTTCCCCCATTTTGATGCGCAGCTAACTTCTCCATTGTTCCGATTTGATTATCGTCTTTATCTACAAGTATTACTTCTTCCATTTTAGTACCTATTAATTTTTAATAATTCTATTCCAATATAAATATATATCTGTAATTATAAACCTTTATGTAGATAAGGCATTAAACGAATAATGCCAAAAGTTTGTGAGTTATTTATGAAGATACTTTTACAGTTCCCAGAAGGACTTAAACAAAAGGCACTTGAGCATGCAACAAAGTTAGAGAGCGAAGGACATGAAGTATTTATCTCAGCTTCACCTACATTTGGAGCATGTGACCTTGCTATAGATGAAGCAAAGAATATAGGTGCAGAAAAATTAATTCATTTTGGACATGCAGAGTTCCATAAAGTAGACTTTAATGTAGAGTATATTGATTATAGATATGACGCTCCAATGGACAAGTTACCTGAATCATTGAAGTTTTTGGAAAACTTTAAAACAATAGGTTTAATGACTACAATTCAACATATACATCAATTAGAAAGCGTTAAAAAGTTCTATGAAGATCATGGAAAAAAAGTAGTAATAGGGAAACCTTATGGTTTTGCAAAGAAAACAGGTCAGGTACTAGGATGTGACATTGGAAGCGCAGCCAGTATAGATAGAGAGGTTGAAGCGCTAGTTTACTTCGGTGGAGGCTTATTCCACCCATTAGGAGCTTTATTGCACACTAAGAAACCATTCCTACTTGTAGAGCCATTTAACAACACCATAGAGTTCATAGATCGATACAGAGATATTTACGCTAGAAAAAGCAGGGGAAAGATAATCGCTTCGCTAGACGTAAAGAAAGTAGGTATTCTAGTCAGCACTAAGAACGGACAGCACAATATGAACTTAGCAAAAGTGCTAAAAAACAAGCTAGAAAAAGAAGGCATAACCGCAGGAATACTAGTATCAAACAACTTTGACTTTGAGTCTATAAACAACATGATGGAGTTCGATGCTTTCGTAAACACAGCTTGCCCTAGAATAGCAATAGATGATATAGACAGGACCATAAAGCCACTTCTAAGCGCTAATGAGATAATGGAGGTATTAAAGCTAAGAAACGAAAGAAAGGCACTCAGAGAAGTAGCTTCAAACAGCAATCAATAATTAAACAGATTGTGCCTTAAACTTAGCTATTTCTGAAACATAAGTTGTGTTACTACCTTTTAAACGAAATAGAGCCCATATATTTCCAGCTATATTAACTCCTTTTGGTAACTTGGGTTTTATTGCAGGTACAGTTACTGTTATCTGTTCACTGTTTGATACATTTACTACATTTACAGATTCTGAAAGATTAACTATTCCTTCTTTAGGTGTTGGTGCTGTTGTTGAGTTAAGAAGAAATATTTGAGCTGAAGCCCAGTTTGCATACTGAGTTTCACTAAATGTAAAGGTAAGATTTCCAGTAGTACTTGATAAGAATAAATTTGAACAGGTAAAACCACCAAACGCGGTGCAGTTTGAAAATATATTGTTTGTTGTAGTACTTTCTTGACAATTTCCAGGAGTAATGAGGGTTTGTGATTGTGAACATGAAACTGTTGTGTAATATCCAGTAGTAACAACAGTTGTGACTACCAAAGAACTTGAGTTTCCTTTAATAGCAGTTAAGTTTGAAGAAGTATTAGAACTTTGTAAAGTAGTGGTTGTAACAGTTAACTTTGACAATGTATCTTGTATATAAAAGTACATTATTACTACAAAAAGAAGAAGAATAAAGTATGTGATTATAGCTTTCTTGTTCATTTAATCAGTATAAAGTATCAATTAAGATATATAAAAATAACTATTTAACGAGTTAATTATAAAAAAAGAAAATGTGGGCTAAATGCCCAAAAAAGTTAAACTAAAAGGCGAACTGATTACCTTGCCGTTCCTGTAAATGTTCCTACTTCTGCGTAATTTAATTGCCCACCTGGTGTTTTTGAATATGAAATCCATATTTGACCTGAAATTCCACTTCCTATAGGAGCCTTGACGTTATTATACCATGCAGGTAAATTAATGGTAGATATTGAACCAGCGTACATAGTACCAATTATAATTGATTGAGGTGCAGAAGTAGGGAATGGAGTTTGACCAGAATATGTTTCTAATTCAGTTGAGTTAAGGAATACTGCAGTTGCATTATAATAAGTAGAACCAGTTCCCAATGTTACAGATATTGTTGCACCATTAAATGTTGGATTACTACAAATAAAACCTGATTGTGCCACGCATGTTGTTGGAAGTGATGAACCTCCAAAAACACCGAGATAGAAAAGTCCTGCTAAAATAAAGAAGATTGCTCCAACAACTATTACAATTGCCAAAACTATTAAAATAATTATAAGTAAACTTTTTTTACCCGAATCATTTGGTTTTTTATTCGAGTCAGCTTCTTCTGTTTTAATATCATCATTAGTTGTAGATTTATTATTATTATTGGTAGAAGAACCAGTATTTTTTTTAATGTTATTAAGTTTATTATTTATATCATTATCATTATTCCATTTAGAAGAGTTTGTGCTTTGGCCAGCAGAATCATCGTAATACGAAGACATTGTCAACAAATAATTACCAAAATATTTATTAAAACATTTTTTATAAAATTAATTAATTATAAAAAAGAAAATGTGGGCTAAATGCCCAAAAAAGTTAAACTAAAAGGCGAACTGACTAAGTTGCCTTTCCTGTAAATGTTCCTACTTCTGCAAAGTTTGTTGATCCTCCGGATGTTGTTTCGTATGAAATCCAGATTTGACCAGATATCCCTGTTCCTAGTGTTGCCTTTGCTGAGCTTGAGGTCCATGCTTGTACCTTAGCTGAGTAAGTTGATCCTGCAGGCATAGTTGCTGCTACAATATTTTGTGTAAGTGCTGAAGGGAATGATGATGAAGCTGCTGAAAATGTTGCTAATTCACTAGAGTTAAGAAATACTGCATTTACATTATAATAAGTAGAACCAGAGTTTTGTCCTATTGTAAAAGCTATGTTTCCACCGTCGTATGTTGGATTACTACAAATAAAACCAGATTGTGCTACACATGTTGTTGGAAGTGTTGAACCCCCGAATATTCCAAGTTCGAAAAGCGCTACTAAGACTATAGCTATGATCAATATGGCCCAACCATATGTCATAAGATACTCCATAGCGCTTTGTCCTTTAAATGATTTCATATCTATCACTTTAAATACATTGAAAATATAACGATAGCAACATATTTAAATATTCCTTTTTAAATTGACGCTTTAATACAACCATTAATTACCAACTCAAAGAATAAATAACCATGGCAATGCCAAGATTACAAATATCACTATAGTAATTATTGAAAGGTACTTCAATCGTTTTTCATTCTTAATTATATTTTTATAAACTCTCCAACCGTCAAATGAAGGCAATGGGAGTAAGTTTACAGTTGCTACTAAAAAGTTAAGTGTTAATGATAAAACTATGAACTGGTATAAGAATGCTAAAATTGATGCCGATATGCCTTTACTTTGTACATATGATTGAGTTATTAGAACTCCTATCTTACCTGTTGAGTTTGCATGTAGCGTGTAAGTTGCATTATTTGAACCTACGGTAACAATGCCATTCGGTTTATCTTTTGAAGCTACGTGAATTAGAGTTGACATGTTATTAATTGGAATATTATTCCATGAAGTTATTATTGTTCCAGGAACTATTACATTGTAAGCAGATGAGTTTGGAACCACTTGGTAAATGTAAATGCTGTTTGTGTAAATATGAGAGACTACAAATAATAGAAAAACAATTGTCAAAACAAAAAAGACAAATGTGAGAAAGAAGTTTGCTGAAACCCCAGCTATGAAAATATTATTCTGCTTATAAGTTTCAGATGAAGTTACCTTCTTTTCATCAGGTTCTACAAAAGCTCCCATTGGAAGAACTCCGAATAATACAAGTCCTACTCTTTTTATTGATATCTTATATATTTTTGATAATATCCCATGAGAGAACTCATGTACTACTAAAATCACAGCTAATGAAAGTATTCCTGCAAATAAAGGTATATCTATTCCAGGTATTATTGGTGCTAATGCAGGTATTGATGTTGATAATGGAGTATAATTAGGATTTGATGCGGCTATTGATGAAGCTACAGTAAATACATTAAGTAATGTTGAACCTGAAGCTATTATAAGTTCTGAAAATAAAAATAATGAAAACCCTCCGATAAGTGTAATTATAAGAAGTATTAAACCAGTACTGCTTAGAGTAAAAGAACTGAGAAGAGTTTGAGATGAAGTTATATTTAATGAAGGCAGGTTAGGAAGCGAGATAAACTGTAAAGACAATAAAAAGTATGGAAGTACTACAAATATTAATACAAATATTGAAAGCAAACCAATAACTAATGCCTTCTTGGATATTTTATTTTTGAAGATAAAGTAAGATAATATTCCAAAAGAGAGAACTAATCCCCACTCAGATAAAAATATCCAGAAACCTTTTCTCCAGTTAGATAAACGTTCTATTGTTTTTATACCTCTAGTTCCACTTAATAAATATATCCCATGATCTCCATCAAAAGCATTTAATCTAGTTATTGCAACTCCTGAAATAAATAAGGTTAAAAGTGCAAGGGCTAATCTAACAGGTATCGAGTAATTTATAATATAGAAAATATATAGTAAAAGAAATGATACTACAAAAATACCAGTTGTTATTGCAGCTCTTTTATTTTTTGAGTACTTTGGTTTTCTTTTTTGAGTATTAGTATTTTGTGAGGATTTACTTCTGTTTTTAAGCTTTTTAACATCAGAGTTAGAACTCTGAAGATTATTTTTTACCATGAATATGTTTCACTACAAATATATTTATAGATTAACTGCTGATTATACAATAGGTCTTAAAATGTACGATTGCGAGATTTGTGGTAAAAAAACTGAGTCTTTGTATATAATAGATGTCGAAGGAGCAGAGTTAACTACATGCAAAATATGTGCAGAAGGAAAAAATGTCATAGAAGTTATGGATGAACACACTACACATAAAGAACATCAAAAGAAAAAGCATGAAGAAGTGAAGGCAGAAACAACAGAAGTAATAGACAATTATGGAGAAGTTATCAGAACTGCTAGAGAAAAGATAGGTGTTCCTGTAAAGGTTCTTGCTGAAATGATTAATGAAAAAGAAAGTATGTTGAATAGAATAGAACATCAAAAGTTATTACCTAGCGACAAAGTAATAGAAAAACTTGAAAAAAATCTTGGAATAAAGTTAAAAACAAGTGTTGTTGAAAAATCAAATAAAGGAAGTAAAGATCCAGACTCAACAATAACATTAGGAGACGCTGCTGGTTTTAAGAAGTAAGTGGTGAGTCAGTAGCAGTTGATATTGGAAAACTTATAAGCGAAATAAAAACACCTATTGCACTAGATGAACTTTCTGGAAAAGTAGTTGCGATAGATGCTTATAATACAATATATCAATTTTTATCGATAATAAGACAGCCAGACGGAACTCCATTAATGGACTCAAAGAATAGAGTAACTAGTCATTTGTCCGGATTATTTTATAGAACATTAAATTTAATTGAAAATAATATACAGCCTGTTTATGTTTTTGATGGTATTCCTTCTATACTAAAGCAAAGAACTATCTCAGCTAGAATTAAAAAAAGAGAGGAAGCTTTAGAAGCGTGGAACAAAGCTAAGGAAGAAGGCATGATCGATAACGCAAGAGCTTATGCCGTTGCTAGCACTAGGATAAATAAAGAGATTGTAGAGTCATCTAAGGAGTTACTAGGATACATGGGAATACCCTTCATACAAGCTCCCGGAGAAGGTGAAGCTCAAAGCGCTGTCATGACAAAAACTGGTGTCGCTTATGTATCAGCTTCTCAAGATTATGACTCATTTCTTTTTGGAGCTGTTAATGTAATAAGAAACCTTACAATCAGTGGTAGAAGAAAGCTTCCTAGAAAAAATGTTTTTATAAATGTAGAGCCGGAGTTATCTCGTACTGAAGATCTACTCAAAAAACTAGAGATAAATCAACTTCAATTAATAATGTTGGGTGCTTTAGTAGGAACTGATTTTAATACAGGAATAGAAAAGGTTGGACCTAAAACTGCACTCAAGTTAGTTAAAGAAAATCCTACTCCACAAAAAATAGAAAGTATAGTAAAGGAAAAATACAAAATAGAGTTTGATGTTCCTTTAGAAGAGATAATAAATGTTTTCAAAAAACCAGATGTTAAAGAAATAACTCAAAATGAGTTTGATGAGTTAGTTAAAAAAGCAAAACCACAAGAAGAAAAACTTTTGAAGTTTCTTTCTGATGAGCATGAATTTTCACAAGAAAGAATATCTTCTGGAATAAAAAAACTTTTAGAAAGTAGAAATTTAGGAAATCAAAAAGGTATAAATAGTTGGTTGTAGAAACAAATATTGATTCATATGCAAAAAACTGTTAAGAAAAAAACAAGAAAAGTTGGCAAAAAATATAGAAAAACAAACTCTATTTCAAAGTTAAAGAAAAGAAGTAGAAAACTTATGAAGAAGACAAGGGCAAGGTAATATCCCTATAGATCTTATCATTGAACTCATAAGCTATTGTTTCTGTTTTTATATTTTCTATTAAATACTTAAAAAATAACTCTTTATTTTTGAATGTTTTTGGTTCTGTTTCGTGTTTAAACATTAGTACCTCATTTTCATGTTCATAATAAACAACAATTGTATTCTTTCCTTCTGCGTTTAATATGAAAATTTTGCTTAGAACACATCCCAATGCTATTAGTGAGCTACATAATAAACTGTAATAATCTAATTCATCTCCAACCTCATTTTTGAGAGTTTCAGAAGGAGTTTGCCAGAATTGTATTGGCAGTGAAATAACTTTTATCTGTTTTTCTAATTTATTAAATAAATTAAAAGATGCCGCTTTAAGATTTTTTTGAGAGAAGTTTTCAACTGAAGATTTAATCTCAGAGGATAAAGATATTATTTCGTCTAAATCTGGATTTATCAACTTAGGCAAATCAGGGAGATATAAACTTTCTTCTTGTTCAATATGCTCTTTGTAACGCATAATGATAGTTAAGTAAAGAGCGTTATACCGTTTAATAAGCTCTTTATCTTCTAAAACTAACCTAAAACCACCATCGTTTTAGTGTTTACTATACCTGTTTTAGAATGTATATAATCTTGTAAAATTTCCTTGAAGTGTTGTGTGTTTTTAGCTATTACTTTTACTATAAGATCAGCATCGCTTGTTATCATGAAACCGTCTCTAACATAAACTATTTCCAATAATTCTTTGAGTAGCATATCTTGTGATTTTTTAATATCTCTTAAAATGTTTATATCGACATTTATTAAGACAAATGCGGTTATAGAAAAACCTGCTTTTTTCCAGTCTATTTCTCCTTTGTAATGTTTAATTATTTTGTCTTTTTCTAATTTTTTAATTCTAAAATGTATAGTAGAAACAGGCGTATTTAATTTCTTCGCTAATGTAGTGTATTTTATAATACCAGAATCGATGTTTGTTATGATTTCTTCATCAAATTCGTCCATGATTGATTTGTAATAACAATAAATATATGTCTTGCGTAATAAAATTATATTAAGGAATTTAAAAATATGTTTTTTAAAAGATATATTAAATTTAAACCTTTATAACGACAGAATATTTTTTGTCGATATAGTAATTATTTTCTATTGTAAAAAATACAACATAGTATATATATTAATACTTTAATTTTATAATTATTACAAAAAAATAAGAAAAAAGTATATAAATAACCTAATATAATAGTATATCAATTATTTCTAGCCTTTATGGTAAGAGAAATGATTTAGGGGGTTGGGTCGCCCAAAAGGTGGGGTACCTTTTGGGCATTATATTTAAGGTGGTTGTTTTTGCTTAATCAGCTGAAGCAGCTACGTTAATACGTGGGGAAGATGAATAGAAACAATGGGAAAAAGAATAGAATTAGCAGATGTAATGGGTATTCTTTATTTTTTATAGAACCAAAAACTTTTGGTAATACTGATTATATAGCTAATGAGTTGATAACTTTAAACTCTGTGAAAGAAGTTGCAGTGACAAGTGGAAAATATGGATTTCTTGTGAAGTGTGAACCATACCACAAAAAAGAAAAAGAAATAATGCAACATATTAAAAAGAAGATAGGAAGTGTTTCGAAGTTAGAATGTCACTACTCATATACAAGATAATATTTACTTTAATTTAGAGATTAACTGAGAGTAGTTAGAGGTTTTCTTTCCATATTTAGTTAATCTTCTTTTTTTGTTTGTTATTATCCTTTGCATTAATCGTATTTCGCCTGTTCTTAAGAACTTAAAGATACCTTTGTTCTTTTTATTTAACTCACGTGCAATTTGATTAAGTGCTTTTTCTTCTTTACTCATTCTACTACTATAAGAACCAACTTTCTTTTCTATTCCTGAGATTAATGACTCATGATACTTTTTAATTGAACGAAGATCTCTAGCCTTTGCAGTTAGACCGATTAAAATTATATCGGTTATTTCCGGAGTAAAAATATTTTGATAACCCACTGCTAGCTTCTCAATAAATGCAAGATAACTTTTTAACTCAGGAGTTGTCATATGTTTTGCATTAGAAATTACATTTTGCATGCATATTGCTTCGTAATCTAAATTTTTTAAAAGAACCTCCATTTTTGCTACATGCTCGTCTAATAATTGCAATGACACTGCAGACTTTGGATCTGCAGTTTCTAGTAATTTACCTCGCCAAGTTTCTTTTATAATACGCCTTAATGCAACGCCTTCGAACGTTGTTTGAGGAGTTTCTTGACGAACATTATCTTTTGTTTGAATATTTACCATTTATACAACACTTTCATAAAGATATGAAATTTGGAACTTCGCCTTTTTTGTCTAGTTTGAAAAATCCTGTTCTTTCAAACTGAACTACTTCTCCTTCAGATAACGACTCAGCATAACTCTCTACATAACCTTCTTTTATGAGCATGCTTTCGTTATTGAATTGGTCGCCATTAAGCAAATTTCTTACCTCGTACAACTTACATTGCAAGAGATTGCCGTCATTTACCCACTGTAATTTAGGACCTGTAGATGTTTTTTCGATGTACTTTGCGGTTATTACATCTTTATCTATGCTTTCAATAGATACATCAAATAAATCCTTAAATCTCAAATCTCCTTTTACAATTAAATTATTTGCGTCATATGTATTTATAAAGAATATGTTACTTAGCGTGTAGTTTCTGTAACCTAAATCAGTAGTAGGATGTAACTTCAACTTTACAGATTTTTTATTTTCAGGAATTCCTTTTACCTCAACTTTCAGAGGAGAACCTATATAAAAAAGTCTTTTTGAGTGTGAATCTAAAAGTTTTTTATTTTCATTTAATAACATACTTATGTCTACTTTGCTTTCACTTTTGTTCATTCCAAATCTAAGTGAGAACTCCTTTATTGCAAGAGGTTTTACTCCTCTTCGACGTAAACCAGAAATAGTTACTAACCTGGGATCATCATAACCCCACAAATATCCTTGTTTAACAAGTTCATTTATTTTTCTTTTTGAGGTTAAGTTATCTTTTATCTCTAATCTGCCAACAGTATGTATTCTCGGTTTTCTTAAATTTAATAAATCTAAAATATAAAAATAAAGTTCATCCATTAACTCAAATTCCTTACTTCTAATAACATCAGTAACTCCTTTTATAGAGTCAATTATTGGAGTATTTATTGCATAGGTTGGCCAAACTGTATACTTGTTCCCTTGACGATAATGATTTGCAACCTTTATTCTGAAAAGAGTTGGATCTCTCATCACAGTATTCTGCGCTTTTAAATCATAATTTAGTCGTATTATTATATCGTCATTAGTTGTTCCTTTTAACATCTCTCTCCATAAATCCATATTTTCATGAACAGCCTGTTTTTTGTGTTTACATGGAACTCCATCGAATCTACTTTTTTTAACATCTTCTGGAGAACAGATACAAGCATAAGCTTTTCCCAATGAAATAAGTTTCTCTGCATTAGAGTAAATTAACTCTATGTTATCACTTGCATAATACTCTAATTCGTACTTTATTCCCAACCATGAAAGATCATTTTTAATTGCATCAACATACTCTTGTTTTTCTTTTTCCGGATTTGTATCATCAAAATAAAGAGCAAGTTTGCCCCCATAAACATCTGCAAACTCACGTTCTGTGAATGCAACCTTCGCATGACCTATCTGCATATAACCATTAGGCTCTGGAGGAAATCTTGTAATGAACTTTCCAACCTCTGCACCTTCTATAGTAAAATTATGTTTTGAGCTCTTCTCTGCTTTTACCTGCGCTTCCTTTTTGAACTCTTCTAAAAATTCAGAAGCTTCTTTTTCTAATTGTTGTTTTGACAACATATTTACATCAGATACTTCCTTATCTAGATATTGAGAAAGAGTTTTCATATCTGATTTTAACTCTGGAAATTTAGAGAAAACTTTGCTTATTACATTTTCTTTTTTTGCTTTACCATAATCTAAAGCATTTTTAAGAATTAATTTGTGTATCTCTTTTTTTTGTATTTCATTCAACATCATGAACCACTTTTTGTAATGCTGGTTTGATAAACTGTACCGTTTTTATAAACAAGAACAGATACATCAACTGGAACGAGAACTGAGTTACTAGGTATTGATACATTTAAGTAAATTGTTCTTGTTGCATTTGGAAGTAATATTGGAAATACTTGAGGTTTATTTCCTGCTGTTGAGCTTAATGTAAAGTTAACATATGTTGGCATGGATAACCGAGCTCCGGCATTCATACCGATACAATTTATTTCATTAGAAGGCAGTGTTGCTTTTAAGTTGTCATATAGAGTAATTGGAGTGTAAGAACCTAAATCTATTGAAAATACATTTTGTGTTGAATAGAATGTCGATACAGAGTTATTTCCTTCTAACTTAGTCAATGTAGTACTAACGTTTGTAGAGGTAAAATTATAAGTAGGATTTTTACACGTAAGAAATAAGTTTGCAACTCCTGTATAATTTTCTATTACTGCATTTGTGTAACTATTCAAATAAATAGTTTGAGCCACAGGACCTGTTGTTGCCGTATTTTGATTTGATGAAGTACTAGGGTTTGTTTGCAATGATGATAACACAGCGTATGAGGATATGAAAATAGCTCCTATAAAAAGGGAAAATATAACTTCAATCTTTTTTTTATTATCCATAGTATCACACAAACATTTTAATAATAAAGCTATATAATATATAGGCTAAATTAAAAGGCTTTCTGGAACAAGGATGTTTTTGATTGCGCTTTGAATTTGAAAAATTAAGGAGATTTTATGGCTTTGAAAGAAGGAGATTTTGTAGAGATAGAGTACAGTATTTGGAGAGGTTCAGATAATAGTTTAGTTTTAACAACTGAAAAAAAACTAGCTGAAGAAAACAAGATATATGATAAAGAGTTCGTATACAAACCAAGATTAGTCATAATTGGAAAAGATAATATGATAAAAGGAGTTGTAGATGCACTTAAAGGTATGAATGTTGGAGAAAACAAAAAACTTGAGATAACTCCAGAAAATGCTTTTGGAAATCGTATTCAAGAGTTAGTACGTGTTTTACCAGTATCTGATTTTAGAAAAAGAGATATGGATCCCTATCCTGGAATGCAGATAGAGATTGATGGTGCAGTAGCAACCGTAATGAGTGTAAACTCAGGAAGAGTAATGGTAGATGCAAATCACCCATTAGCAGGAGAAAAGATAACTTGTGAGTTAAAGGTATTGAAAAAATTAGAAAACATTGATGAAAAAGCAAAGAGCATACTTAATCAATATGGCTTAACACATGAAAAACTACAAACAACAAATAAAGAGTTAACAATAAGTTTCGGAAGTACTGTAAAGAAAGATGGAAAGTACTTTGTAGATAAATCATCAGCAGTAGATGCAATAATTGCAAACTTACCTGAAGTAGAAAAAGTAATAATACAAGAAGAATACAAAAAAGACTCTGAAAAGAAGGAGTAGTTAAATCGTTGTATTTTTTTCTTTTTTCTTTTATTTTTATATTTGTTCTAATTCTCTTATTAAAAAAATAGAGTATTAAAAATAGAATTTTAAATAATAAAAATAGTAATTACTCGTTTATGTTTAATGCATAAGTTCCGTTTACCGTAAAGCCTAATTTTTTAGCTATATCTGACTTTTCAACATTTAGAATAACCACATAGCCACTCCATTTTGTAGTCATATTACTTTGACCACAAATAGGACATTTTTCTCCTTGAGAGATTATTACTTTACAGTTACGGCATGCTTTTTCCATTTAGTTCACTTCTTTCCTGGACGTGGTTTTGAGTACTTCTTTATTTGTTTCTTATCTTTTGTTTGAGGCTCTTTTAACCACTCAAATTTTCCTAAACCATCAGGTCTCATCGTTAAGGCTATTTTTGTATCTTTAATATTATTTTTAAGACTAATTGTTGATACTTTTGCATATACAACATCGCCCTTCTTTAAGTTTTTTCCAGATGTTCTTGATACAAATGCGCTTGATTTTCTATCGTAATTTATGAAATCATTTGTTATTTGTGACATATGTACTAAACCATCAATCGGACCTAATCTTACAAAACAACCGAAGTCTACTAATTCGGATACCTCCCCAGTAACTACTTCTCCGACATCTAAATTAAATGTAAGTAAATTAAATCGTACATTGTGATGTGTAGAGGGATCTCCTGGAAGAATAAAACCGTCGCTTATATCTTTAACATCAAATAAAGCTAGTATTATGCCCAACTCTTTGTCTATAGTTCTTTCATATTTTGATCTTAATATTTGAGTTGCAGTAGTTTGTATATCCTCCCCAAAATTGCTAGGAGGTATGCTTATGGTATCTTTTATAGTATGTATGTAATACAAAATCTCACCTAAGGGTTAAAAATTATATTAATATTTAAGAGTAAATTAATTTAAGCTTATCGTTATCTTAGTTTCCCAGAGTTAGTTATGCTAATTACAGCAACTCCCATTGATTTTAGCTTTTTCCTTAATTTTATATCATTTGTGCATATTATATACTTCCCAGAGCTTGATTCTGAAAGTATCCATGAATCGACATATGTATTTGAATCAACAACAGTTATGTTTCTATTTTTATTTTTAATAGTATTCAATGCGATGTTTGCTTGAAGCTTTAATTTTTTTGAAGAATTAGAGAACTTCTTTAACTCGCGAACAACTCCTTTTGATATTAATAATTTTAAGTGAGAGTAATCATCATTCTCTAGCAATACATCAAAAATATTTTTATTGTATTTTAAGCCGAATAGTATTGAACTTGTATCTATAATGAGTTCTTTGCTTTCCATGCAAAAATATTTATAACAAACCATAATAAAATACTATCTAAGGGCTTGTTTTATGGATTTAGATATGTATGCAGAAGGTCTTTTACAAAGTTATGAACACCCCACTAATAAAGGTAGTATTGAAAAGCCTGAAATTGAAAAGCATGAAGAAAACATTTCTTGCGGAGATAAAATAACTGTTTACTTAAAAATTGAAGATAATAAAATCAAGGATATAAAGTTTGATGGAACTGGCTGTGTTATATCTATGGGTTCTGCAGAGATACTTTTAAATGAACTTAAAGGCAAAAGTATCGATGATCTAGAAAACTTTAAAAAAGAAAATCTCCTTGAAACAATAGGAATTGATCCAGGGCCAGTAAGAATGCACTGCGCTACTCTTTCTTTAAGAGCAATTAAAAAAGGTATCTTTGAGTACCTTAAAAAAGAACCAGACCAATCTACAAAAGAGCTGTAGATATACTTATTTTTATATCAGATAAAATATTTCATCACTTATCAGAAATACCTCGTATCATCACAGATAAGGTTCGTATTCTAAAGATAAATAACTTTCCCTTAGAAAAAGTGGGAAAACCGCTAATAGTGGAACACTTTAGAAAGCTTATTATATCTTAATTTGGGATAAAATAATGGGATATTGGGATGGATGCTGGGTTTAAACTCAGGTC